>CAXTQM010000277.1:0-4036 GCA_964246205.1 uncultured Beijerinckiaceae bacterium
CGCTTGATGATCGTCGCCTCGGTGAAGCGCGGCGGCGGCTCGGTGTGGTGCTGGCTGGCCTCGACGCGCTCCTTGGCGAGCCGGTCGCTCCGCGACATCGGCGGGAGGCGCGACCCCTCTTCGTCGTCCTCGTCGTCGCGGCCTTCCTGATAGAGCTTGAGGAAGCCGTCGAACTTCACGACCTGGCCGTTGGCGCGCAGGTCGAGAGTGCGGCCATCGACCTCGGCGAGGATGTCGACGGTGGTGCGCTCGAGATCGGCGGATTCCATCTGGCTCGCCACCGTGCGGATCCAGATCAGCTCGTAGAGCTTCAGCATTTCCGGATCGAGGATCCGGGCGACGTGCTTGGGCAGCCGCGCCATCTCGGTCGGACGGACCGCCTCGTGCGCCTCCTGGGCGTTCTTGGCCTTGACCGTGTACTTGCGCGGCACCTTCGGCACGTAGCGCTCGCCGAACTCCTTGCCGATCACGCGGCGTGCGCCGTGCACCGCCTCGGGCGCCATGTCGACGCCGTCGGTGCGCATGTAGGTGATGAGACCTACGGTCTCGCCGTCGATCTCGACCCCCTCGTAGAGGCGCTGCGCCAGCTGCATGGTGCGGTTCGGCGGGAAGCCGAGTTTTCGCGACGCCTCCTGCTGCATCGTCGAGGTGGTGAAGGGCGCGCTCGGGTTGCGGCGCGCCGGCTTGGCTTCGACGGCGGCAACGGAATAGGCGCCACGTTCCAGCGCTGCCTGCAGGCCCTTGGCCTGCGCCTCGTCCTTGACGTCGAGCCGGCCGAGCTTGCTGCCGTCGGCTCCGACAAGCCGCGCGGTGAAGGCGGCTCCCGCTGCGGTCTTCAGACTGGCGACCAACGACCAGTATTCCTGGCGGACGAAACGCTCGATTTCGAGTTCGCGCTCGCAGATGATGCGCAGCGTGACCGACTGCACGCGGCCGGCGGATCGGGCGCCGGGCAGCTTGCGCCACAGCACCGGCGAGAGATTGAAGCCGACGAGGTAGTCGAGGGCACGGCGAGCGAGGTACGCGTCGACCAACGCGGCGTCTATCTCGCGCGGCTTGGTCATAGCCTCGGTCACGGCGGCCTTGGTGATCGCGTTGAAGGTGACGCGAGAGACTTCGACGTCCTTCAGCACCTTCTTGTTCCTGAGCACCTCGAGCACGTGCCAGGAGATGGCCTCCCCTTCGCGATCCGGGTCGGTCGCGAGGATGACGCGCCCGGCGCCCTTCACCGCCTTGGCGATGGCGGTCATGCGCTGAGCCGACTTGGTGTCGACATCCCAGATCATCGCGAAATCGTCGTCGGGATCGACGGACCCGTCCTTGGATGGGAGGTCGCGAATGTGCCCGTAGGAGGCGTAGACCTCGTAGCCCTTGCCCAGATATTTGTTGATCGTCTTGGCCTTCGACGGCGACTCGACGATGACGACGTCCATTCGAGAGCGTTTCCTTTTCGGCCGCGACCGGCCGCAACACGAGCGCGATCGTGTTCACGACACGCCATATGGTGCGCCGCGTCAACGGCGCCACATTTGCCGGTCTGAGGGATATGGACCAGACAGCCTACAAATTAGGCATCCAACACGCGATGCTGCAATCATCGTGTCCAATCGAATAGCGCACTGCTATTTGCTCGTCCCAAAAGGGGCACAACGCGGCTGTGATGAAACTAGGCAAGCCCTTTGCATCACGCGGCACTCGGACATGAGCGAGGGCGAGTAGATGACGGTCGATGAAGTGAAGCCGGCACGGGTCGTACAGGCGATGATCGAGGCGGGTGTCGCCAAGACGCGTTTGACGGTGTCGGAATTGTTCGTGCGTTCGGCGCTTGCCGGCGCCTTCCTCGGCGTCGCCACCACGCTCGCCTTCACCGCGCTGACGCAGACCGGGCTGCCGATCGTCGGGGCGCTGATCTTCCCCGTCGGCTTCTCGATGATCGTGGTGCTCGGCCTCGATCTCATCACCGGCAGCTTCGCGCTGCTCCCGATGGCCGTCATGGCCGGCAAGGCGACGGTGGGCCAGCTCGTCAAGAACTGGATCGTCACCTTCATTGGCAACTACGTTGGGGCGCTGATCCTTGCCGGTCTGATGTACCTGTCGCTGAGCAAAGGCGGCACCGACTTCGCCGATCCCATTGCCGCCAAGATCATCGGCGCCGTGACCGCCCGCACCGCCGGTTTCTACAACGCCGGCGGCCCTGGCATTCTCACCGACTTCATCCGCGCCGTGCTCTGCAACTGGATGGTCTGCCTCGGCGTCACCATGGCGCTGTGCGCCAAGACCTCGGTCGGCAAGATCATCGGCTGCTGGCTGCCGATCCTCATCTTCTTCGCTCAGGGCTTCGAGCACGCGGTGGTCAACATGGCGCTGATGCCGCTCGGCATGATGCTCGGCGCCAAGGTGACCATTGGCCAGTATCTGCTGGCCAACGAGCTGCCGACCACGGTCGGCAACTTCTTCGGCGGCTTCCTCTTCACCGGGCTGGCGCTCTACCTCGCCTACCCCAATGGCTCCTCAGCCGCCGGACAGGACGTGATCGCTGACGCCCACGCCGTCGCCGCCCAATAGGCGCTTCCCCGAAAGAGCGGGCCGCGTCGTTGACCCGGCACGCACTTTTGAATAAACAGCGCGTTCCCGACGGGTCCGCCCGATCGGGTCCGCACCCGCGGCCGCACCTGTTGCGGCCTGTCGGCCTCTTCGGAGGCAGCAGGAGGGCGCGTTTCCTCCATCCCTGCCGATGGAAGACGCGATCTGACGGCGACGGCCCACCCGGGCCGTGCGGCCGCGTTCCGTGTTCCTCCGTTCACCGTTCCAGGACACGATGACCAAGCGCGCCGAATCCAAGTACAAGCTCGATCGCCGGATGGGCCAGAACATCTGGGGTCGTCCGAAAAGCCCAGTGAATCGGCGCGAATACGGGCCGGGACAGCACGGCCAGCGCCGCAAGGGCAAGATGAGCGACTTCGGCACCCAGCTGAAGGCCAAGCAGAAGCTCAAGGGCTATTACGGCAACATTTCCGAGAAGCAGTTCCGCTCGTACTACGCCGAGGCGATCCGCATGAAGGGCGACTCCGGCGACAACCTGATCGGCCTGCTCGAGCGCCGGCTCGACGCGGTAGTGTACCGCGCCAAGTTCGTGCCGACGGTTTTCGCCGCCCGCCAATTCGTCAACCACGGCCACGTCAAGGTGAACGGCCGCCGCGTCAACATCCCGTCGTTCCAGGTCAAGGTCGGCGACCTCGTCGAAGTCAAGGAAGCCGCACGTGAGATGGCGATGGTGATCGAGGCCCGCGACCTCGCCGAGCGCGACGTGCCCGACTTCTACGAGGTCGATCCGGCAAAGAGCGTCAAGATGACCCGCGTCCCGCTTCCGGCCGAGGTGCCCTACCCGGTCATCATGGAGCCGAACTTGGTGATCGAGTTCTACTCGCGCTGATCGTTCGCAGGTTGCGATAGGCGCGCTTCAGCACGCCTCAGGAGAGCGACTTGAGGAAGCCGGCAAAGCGCATCAGCCCTTCGGGCCAGGGGCCATGGCCGCTCTCGTCGTTGAGGTGGCCTGAAGCGCCGGCATCGACCAGCTCGACGCCCCAGGCCTCCGCCAACGCCTCGCTGTCCTCGTAGCCGGCATAAGGATCGTCGCGGCTGGCGACGAGCACGGCGGGGAACGGAAGCCGGCCGTCCGGCACGGCGGCGAAAGCCGGATCGATCGCGGCGATGCCGCGCACCGCGGCGGCCGAGGGCGGCGCCACCAGGAAGGCACCGACGACGCGCTCGGCGATGCGGTCTGCGGCATGCGCCACCGTCAGCACGCCGAGGCTGTGGGCGACGAGGATCGTCGGCTTGGGCGCAGCCTCCACCGCCGCGACCAGCTCACCGGTCCAGCGCGCGAGGTCGGGATGGTCCCAGTCTTCCTGCGCGACGCGGCGAGCGGTCGGCAGCTTCTGTTCCCACCGCGAGTACCAATGGTCCGGCGTACCGCCGGATAGGCCGGGCACGATGAGGATGTCGACGTCGGCTGTGCGCATCGCGCCGGGATATC
>CAXTQM010000278.1:0-4031 GCA_964246205.1 uncultured Beijerinckiaceae bacterium
CAGGACAAGAAGGACGGCCAGCAGCAGGCGGAGGCGAAGTCCGACGCCAAGTCGATCAGTCCGAGCGACCTGCAGAAGCTGATCGATCGGCTGAAGGAGCAGGCCAGGTCCGGCAACCGCGAGGAAGCCAAGAAGGCGCTCGACGAGCTGCAGGACATCCTCGAGAACCTCAAGACGGCCAAGCGCCAAAAGCCCGACCCGCAGGCCCGTGCCATGGCCGAGGGACTGAATCAGCTCGATCAGATGATGCGCGACCAACAGGAGCTGCGCGACGAGACTTTCAAGAAGGGGCAGGGCAAGCAGCAGTCCCAACGCGAGGGCGACGAGGAGGGCGAGGAGCAGCCCGGGATGGAGGGGATGCAGGGCATGCGGCCGGGCCGTCCGGGTCGCTCCCAGGGGCAAGGCCAGGGCCAGCAAGGCCAGGAGGGTGCAGGCCGGCAAGGTCAAGGCAAGGGGCAGCAGGGGAAGGGACAATCTGGCGGCAAGAGCCTCGGCCAACGGCAGCAGGAGCTGCGCGACCGGCTCGCCGAGATCCAGAAGAAGCTGAAGCAGGCGGGGGAGGGCCAAGGCGCCCTCGGCGACGCAGGCGACGACATGCACGAGGCCGAGGACGCGCTGAAGCAGGGCGAGAGCGATAATTCCGGACAGGCGGTCGATGCCCAGGGCCGGGCTCTCGACGCGCTCGGCAAGGGTGCCAAGAAGCTCGCCGAGGCGATGCAGAAACAGCAGGGCGGCGAGCAGCCCGGCGGCCAGGAAGGCGGTGAGCAAGCCGGATCCCAAAGCTCCGACCAAGGCCAGCAGACCAGCGACGCCGATCCACTCGGCCGGCCGCGCGGTGGCAGCAACACGCTGAACTCCAGCTCGCGCTTCGATCCGCCTGGCATTCCGGCGGCGCAGCGCGCGCAGCGCGTCTTGGAGGAGTTGCGGCGCCGGCTCGGCGATCCCGCGCGCGACCAGGAGGAGATCGACTACCTCGAGCGGCTCCTGCGGTCCTATTGACGCGTTTGCCTAGTCAGATTTTGCGCGCTACCTCGAAGGCCGTCGTGTTACGTCCCGACGCCTTGCGAGCCGCGATGGCTGCCTAGGAACCCATGCAGAAAGCCACCAGCATCCTCGTCGCCATCGCCTGCGGCTCCGTCGCGGTGGTACTCGTCCTGGGCCTCTTCAACACCTGGAAGGGCGGCGATCCAAACCTGTCGCAAAAGCTGATGCGCTGGCGCATCGGGCTGCAGTTCGTTGCGATCGTGATCATCATGAGCGTGCTCGCGGTGCGCGATTACTGGTTTCACCACCACATCCCACCGACGCATTGAGCGAGCCCGCATGGTCGTCCTGAACCGCATCTACACCAAAACCGGAGACGCCGGCACGACGGCGCTCGGCACAGGGGAGCGACGTCGCAAGGACGACCTGCGTATCGAGACCTACGGCACGGTAGACGAGGCCAATTCGTCGATCGGCGTGGCGCGGCTCGCCACGGCGGCCGAGCCGACACTGTCCGATCTCGACGGCATGCTGTCGCGCATCCAGAACGACTTGTTCGACCTCGGCGCCGACCTTTGTACGCCCGACTCCGGCAAACCGCTGCCCTACGAGCCCCTTCGCATCGTCGAGCCTCAAGTCGAGCGGCTTGAGGCGGATATCGATACGCTAAACGCGGAACTGGCGCCGCTGCGCTCCTTCGTGCTGCCCGCCGGCTCGGCGGCGGCGGCGTACCTTCACGTGTCGCGCACGGTGGTGCGCCGCGCCGAGCGTTTGATCGTCCACCTCGCCGCGACGCCGGACGAACCCGTCGGCGCGCCGTCGGTCCGCTATCTAAACCGCCTGTCCGACTTCCTCTTCGTGGCGGCGCGCTACGCCAACCACAGGGGTCCCGGCGACGTGCTCTGGGTGCCGGGCAAGTTCCGCTAGCGCTTCCAGCGGGGTCTACTGGTCGTCGTCGTCGCGATGGTAACGACGGCGACGCGGACGATCGTCCGCATCGTCCTGATCCGAATCGCGTCGGGAACGCTGGCGGCCGTAGTCGCGGTCATCACCATAGCCTCGATCGTCTCTGTAACCTCGGTCATCGCGATAGCCGGGATCGACTCCGACGCCGCCCGGGCCGATCGTGATGCCTTGTGCCGAGACCGGCGCGCCCACGCCGGAAATCAAAGGCGACGTGCCCAGTAGAAGTGCCGCGGCCAATACCTTCTTCATCGCTTCCCGCTTCTCGTTATCTAGCCTGCCTTAGAATTTAACCAGGCGAGTCTTAGTTCCGCTCGGCCAAGGCTTAGACAACGCCGCAGGGCACATCCGCCTCAAGACTTGCCCATCAGGTCGACCGCCAGCGCATAGAGCCGGTCGCGGCTGGCCTCGGGCAGCGTGGCGAGCGTGGCGAGGTAGCTCTGGCCGGCCTGGCACATTTCGGCATCGGGGATCGGCGGGTCGGCGGTCTTGCCGTCGAGCAGCGCCTCGATTTGCGGCCGGGTCAGCCCCTTGGCGGCCAGCGCCGCGTCGAGCTGCTGGAAGTCGGCATCGTCGGGCCGGGCGCGCGCGACCTTCTCGGTGCGGCCCGAGCTGATCGCGTCGAGCCCGGCGATCGCGGCGTCGGCGACCAGCGCACGGTGGTCGGCGGCGAAACCGGCGAAGCCCGCGCCGCTGGCGCCGAACAGGAAGGACACGCAGAGCGCCGGATTGACCTCGCCGAGCGCCTTCATCTCGCGCAGGTTGGTGGCGAAGATCTGCCCCAGCGCCGTGTCGGAAGCCTGCGCCGCCAGCCCCCCGTGCAGTCGGCGCAGCGCCGCCACCGCGTCGGCCATCATCACGTCGGCGTCCGGCTCGCCGCCGCGCTGCGCCTGGCCGGCCGCGAGCGAGCTCATGATCGTGTCGTAGTCGCTCGGGAAGGCCAGCCGCAGCCGGTCGAAGAAACGGGTGTAGTCCGGCGTGTCGGCGATCGCCACCTCCACCGTCCCGCGCGGCGTTGCGGCTTCCCTCGTAGTTGCCGTCGCTCGGTCATATCGCGGCGGGTGGAGCGCGCGGCCGATGAAGCCGGCGCCGACGAGCAGCAGCATGACGACCGCGAGGCCGAGCATCACCAGCCGCAGTTCGCGCATCTCGTCCCACGCTCCTCACGCGCCCCTCTGGACCATGCCCGACGCCGCCGCGCCGGGCAAGATCGCGCGCCGAAGGCGTCAGGCGTGCTGCCGCAGCCGTTCGAAGCCGGCCGCGAGATCACGCTGCAGGTCGGCGGGATCCTCCAGGCCTATCGAGAAGCGCAGCGCCGGCCCCTTCGGCCGCCAGGCCGTCGCGGTGCGGTAGCCGGCGCAATCGAAGGGGATGACCAGGCTCTCGTAACCGCCCCAGGAATAGCCCATGCCGAACAGCTCGAGCCCATCGAGCATCGACGCCACCGCACTCTGCGGCACCGGGTGCAGCACTACCGAGAACAGGCCGGTGGAGCCCTTGAAGTCGCGCGCCCAATTGGCATGCCCGGGGCAGTCCGGCAGGGCGGGGTGCAGCACGCGCGCCACCTCGGGCCGCGCGTCGAACCAGCGTGCCATGGCCAGCCCCTGGGTTTCGGCCTCGCGAAGCCGCAGGTGCAGCGTGCGCAGACCTCGCAGGCCGAGGAAGACGTCCTCCGGGCCGGCCAGCATGGCGAAACAATCGAAGGTGGTGCGCAGCCGCTCCGCCCAGCGTTCGTTGGCCGAGGTCAGGCCGAGCAGCAGGTCGGAATGGCCGGAAAGGTATTTGGTGCCGGCCTCGACCGCCATGTCGATGCCCAGCGCGTGCGGCGGCAGGAAGATTGGTGTCGCCCAGGTGTTGTCGAGGACCGTGCAGAAGTCGCGCTGCCGCGCCAGCGCCACCAGCGCCGGCAGGTCGGGCACCTCGAAGCTCTGCGAGCCCGGCGCCTCCAGCATCATCGCCCGGGTGTTCTCCCGTACCATCAACGCCACCTCGGCGGCCGGCAGCATCGGGTCGAAATAGGTGACGGCGATGCCGAGCCGCGCCAGCATGACGTCGCAGAAGATCCGTGTCGGCCGGTAGACGCT
>CAXTQM010000279.1:0-4028 GCA_964246205.1 uncultured Beijerinckiaceae bacterium
GCCATCGTGCCCGCGCGCTGGTCATCGCCGAGGATCTCGGCACGGCGCCGGAAGGTTTCTCCGATGCCATCATGGGCTCGGACATCCTGTCCTACCGCATCATGTCCTTCGAGCGGGACGGGCCGCGCTTCAAGGCGCCGTCGTCCTATCCGCGCAAGGCGCTGGCGGCGGTGGCGACGCACGACCTGCCGACCTTTGCCGGATGGTGGAAGGGCCTCGACACTGATCTGCGCGAGACTTTCGACGTCTACACGACCGAGCAGGCCGCCAGGGAGCGCAAGGATCGCGTCGTCGACCTCGCGGAGTTCTCGGAAGCGCTGCATCGCGCCGACATCACCAAATCCGATGCCGTGCAGGTCGATCCGCCGTTCGAAGCGGCGATCCGCTTCGTCGCGAAGACACCTTCGATGCTGGTCGCCCTGCAGCTTGAGGATGTGCTGGCCGACACGCAGCAGGCCAACCTGCCCGGCCCCGACCTGGGACACCCGAACTGGCGGCGAAAGCTTCGGCGCACCGTGGACGGCATCCTGTCGCCCGGTGGGCCGCTCGCGCGGACGGCTGCCGCGATCCTCGCAGAAGGCCGCGATCTGAGCGGAAACGCGCCTCGCCTCGCCTGGCCGACGCCTACAGCCACTTACCGGCTGCAGTTCCACAAGGATTTCACCTTCGCCCAAGCGCAGAAGGTGTTGCCCTACATCAAGGAACTGGGCGTGAGCCACGTCTACTGCTCGCCGATCCTGAAAGCGCGCCCCGGTTCCACCCACGGCTACGACACCGTCGATCCGACGCAAATCAATCCCGAACTCGGCGGCCTGGAAGCCTTCGAGAGCTTCGCGGCCGCCGCGAAGGACGAAGGCATGGGCCTGCTGCTCGATATCGTGCCCAACCATATGGGCGTCGGCGGCTCGGACAACCCGTGGTGGCTGTCGGTGCTGGAATGGGGCGACCTGTCGCCCTACGCCGACACGTTCGACATCGATTGGGAGCGGCTCGGTGCCCACGGCAAGCTGGTGGCACCCAACCTCGGGGCGCAATACGGCGAGACGTTGGAGAAGGGCGACCTGAAGCTCGGCTTCGACGCCGAGACCGGCGCCTTCGCCGTGACGTTCTTCGAGCACACCTTCCCGGTGTGTCCGCTGACCTATCCAGACATCCTCGACCGCGCGGTGGCGGTGGACGCCTCGGAAGGCGGCGAGGGTATCGATGGGCTGCTGCGCGTCGGCGAGGAGCTGCGCGCTCTGGCGTCGGAGCCGGAGCACCGCCGCCAAGGTCTCGTCGCCACCTGCGAGAAGCTGAAGCATCGCCTCGCCGTTTTGGCCAAGCGCGGCACCGTCGCCGAAACCCTCGAACAGGCCGTCGCCGTGTTCAACGGCACGCCGGGCGTGCCCGAAAGCTTCGGCGCGTTGCACCGCCTGTTGGAGCGCCAGAGCTACCGCCTGTCCTACTGGCGGGTCGCGGCCAGCGACGTGAACTACCGTCGATTCTTCGACATCGACAGCCTCGCCGGCGTGCGCATCGAAAACCCGGCCGTGTTCGAGCGCACCCATGCGCTGATCTTCGACCTGGTGCACCGAGGTCTGATCCAGGGCCTGCGCATCGATCATATCGACGGCCTCGCCGACCCCAAGGCCTACGCGAGCGCGCTGCAGCGCGCGATCGGCCCCGACTTCTACGTCGTTGCCGAAAAGATCCTGGAGCCGGGCGAGGCACTGCGGCCTTGGGCTCTCTCGGGCACCACCGGCTACGAGATGCTGAACTTCATCGACGGCGTCTTCGTCGATGCCGCCAACGAGCGCAGTTTCGACCGGCTCTATCGCGAGACCACCGGCTTCTCAGGCACCTACGAGGAGGCACTGCTGTCGGCCAAACGGCAGGTGCTGTTGGAGAGCTTCTCGTCCGAGCTGGAAAGCCTCGTCTCCGACATGAAGCGCATCGCCGACGCCAACCGGCTGACCCGAGACTACAGCGTCAACGCCATACGCGTGGCGCTGGGCGACTTCGTCTGCGCCTTTCCGGTCTATCGCACGTACATCACGCCCCGCTCGCTCGAGAGCGCCGACCGCATCATGCTCGACGAGGTGATCGCCCACGCCAAGGAGATCACCGCCCTGCCCGACCGCAGCGTGCACGAGTTCATCGGCTCGGTGCTGCTCGGCACGGTGCCGACCGGGCGCACCGGTCGCGCCGCGCCGGCGCTGGTCGACCGTTTCCGCATGCGCTTCCAGCAGCTCACCGGCCCGGTCATGGCCAAGAGCCTCGAGGACACGCTGTTCTACCGCTACGCGCGCTTTCTGGTGCTGAACGAGGTCGGCGGCGAGCCGAGCCGGTTCGGGGTCAGCCTCGCCGATTTCCACGCCAACAACGTCGAGCGCGCGCAAACCTGGCCGCAGGCGCTGACGACCTCGGCGACGCACGACACCAAGCGCGGCGAGGACGCCCGCGCCCGTCTCCTGGCGATGTCTGAGGCGCCCGACCTTTGGGCGCAGGCGCTGGCCGTGTGGAAGGCCGAGGTCGGCACGGTCAAACAGCCGGACGCCAACGACCAGTACATGTTCCTGCAGGCGCTGATAGGCGCTTGGCCGATCGAGCTGCTCGAGCAGGACGACGCCAAGGTGCTGGGCGAGCTGCGCGAGCGCTTCTCGGCCTACATCCCCAAAGCCCTGCGCGAGGCCAAGCGGCATTCCAAGTGGATCGAGCCAAACGAGGCTTACGAGAAAGCGACGATCGACCTCGTCGACCGCCTGCTCGTCGAAGGCTCGCGCTTCGTCACGCGGCTGCGACCCATCCTTCAGGAGATCGCGCGGCGCGGCATGCTGGTCACGCTGGCGCGCACCATCCTCAAGTGCACCGTGCCGGGCGTGCCGGACTTCTACCAGGGCACCGGCCTCTTCGACTTCTCGCTGGTCGATCCCGACAACCGCCGCCCGGTGGATTACGCTCAGCGCGCATCCATCCTGAAGGACGGCGACAGTCTGGAGGAACTGCTGGCGCACTGGCAGGACGGCGCGATCAAGCTGCGGCTGGCGTCCGACCTGTTGCGTGATCGTCGCGAGAATGCGCTTTTCTACGCCAAGGCCGATTATGCGGTGCTTTCGGCGAGCGGCGCCAAGGCGGACAAGCTGATCGCCTTCGTCCGCCGCGGCGAAGGCCGTGCCCTCGCGGTGGTGGTGCCGCGATTGGCCGCCGCCTCGCCGGTCGGTGCCGACTTCTGGGGCGACACCGGTGTCGAGCTGCCGGCAGGCGAGTGGCACGACGTCTTCGCAGGGCGGACGATCGCCTCGGGCGGCAAGGTGCCGATTGGCGTGCTGCTGGAGCGGCTGCCGTTCGCGGTCTTGAGGATGGCGGAATGAGCGGCGGAATGGGTCGCAAGGGCAAGAAGGCTGCCAGGAAAGACAAGCACGGAGAGGCTTCCATGACCGTCGAGACCAAGACCCGCGCGCCCGCCACCGGCGCCGCTCTCGACATCGAGCGCAAGCCGGCCACGGTCGGTGCCGGGCGCGTCGTCATCGAGGACGTCACCCCCGAGCTCGACGGCGGCCGCCATCCGGTCAAGGTGGTGATCGGCGACATCGTGACGGTGAACGCCATCGTCTTCACCGACGGTCACGAGAAGATCGGCTGCGACGTGCTGTGGCGCCCGGTCGACCAGGACGACTGGAACCGGGTGCCGATGACCTTCCTCGGCAACGACAAATACGCCGCGAGCTTCGTGCCCTCGCGCAACATCCGCCATCTCTACACCGTGGAGGGCTGGCGCGACCCGTTCGCCTCGCTGCTCGACGGCATCGTCAAGAAACGCGCCGCCGGCCAGGAGCTCGCGGTCGAGGGCAGCGAGGCGGTGACGCTGGTCGGCGAGGCCGACCCGAAGGGTTCGCACAAGCGCCAGCACAAGACGCTGATGGACCGGCTCAGGCTATGCGACGACGGCTCGGCCGAGCAACTCGACCTGATCAGCGAAGGCGACACGCGGGCTCTGATGGCCAAGTTCGGGCCGCGCCACCAGACCTCGCGCTACGACCGCGAGCTGG
>CAXTQM010000280.1:0-4028 GCA_964246205.1 uncultured Beijerinckiaceae bacterium
CGCGCGCAGCAGTGCTCGACGATGCGCAGCAGCAGCAGGTCGCCGGGGCTCGAACGGGCGATCGCCTCGTCCGCCTCGAACGAGTTGAACATGCCGCTCCAGCGCCCGTTCTGCGCGGCGCCGCCGTAGGTGGCGACGATCCGCTCGCCGACGAGGAGCGCGTGAAGCTCGATACCGGGCGGTTCGGAGGCGGCGGCGCGTTCGATGAACGCGCGCATCGGCGAGCTGCCGAACTCGGAGGCGATGCCGCGCTCGTCGAAGCGCGCGGTCTTCTGCGCCAGGAAGGCTTCGAGCACCGCGGCCCGCTCCTCGCGCGTGGTGGCGACAAGATGACGAAGCGGCCCGAGCGCCGCCAGCTTCGCCTCCTTCTTGCGCAGCTTCTTGCGCGCGTCCTTCGAGAGCTTGGCGGCGAACAGGCCATCGGCGGTGCCGGGCAGGCGGGTGCCCCAAGCGGCGCTCGGGCTATCGCCATGCGCCAGCAGCGCCAGCGGATTGGTGACGCCGCCGAGGTCGTGCGGCTGGTTGAGGAAGACGAAGGCGTCGGCACCGGCGAGGCGCGCGGCGTCGCGCAGCAGGGAGCGAAGCGTCGCGCGGGTCCAGCCCGAGCCGGGGTGAACCAGCGGCAGCTGCAGGTTGGCGTCCTTGCCGCCGAGCATCGTGGCGAGCGTGAGCGGTCCGCGCCGCCGTAGACCGAGGCAGAACAGGGCGAGCGGCCGGCCGTCCTTGTCGCGGGCCAGCACGTAGCACGACCGCAATCCGTGCCGGCGGCCGAGCGTCTCGGCCCAGGGCTGCAGGAAGCGCCGCGTCTGGTAGATCGAGCAGGACGCGCGCTCCAGATCGGCCCAGGCGCCCTCGACCGCCGCCGCGTCGGCGTGCACCTCTACGCGAGCGCACGGAACATCGGGCGCCGCGACGAAGGCACCGGCGGGGGCGAGAACGGTCATGCCCGCCAATCTCGCAACGAAACCTCAACGGGATGTTGCGAGATTGCTGCAATGCGTGGTTCGACCTGTCGATGAAGCAGAGGATCATTGACGCCGGCTTCGCCTTCTTCGGGGCGACCGGCCTCCACGCGCGCGTCGCGCCGTGGACCAGGGGACGGGGCGCGATCCTCACTCTGCACCATGTGCGGCCCTGGGTACCGCGGCCGTTCGCGCCGAATCGCTCGCTTGAGATCGAGCCGGCCTTCCTCGACGCCGCGCTCGGCCGCATCCGCGCGCTCGGCTACGATTTCGTCACCGTGGACGAGGCTCTGCGGCGGCTCCTGCTGCCGCAGTCGCGTCCCTTCGTGACGCTGACCCTCGACGATGGCTACCGCGACCTGTGCGAACATGCCCTGCCGATCCTTGAGCGACACGAGGCGCCTTTCGTCGCCTATCTGGCGACGGGCTTCGTGGAGCGGACCGCGCGGCTGTGGTGGATCGAGCTTGAGGAGGCCGTGCGGCGGCTGGACCGAATCGAGGCGGACGGCGCGGGCGAGCGGATGGTGCTGGTGGCGGCCACGCCGGAGCAGAAGAGCGCGGCGTTCCGGACCCTCTATCAAAGGCTGCGCATGGGACCGGAGGCCGAACTGCGCGCCGTCATCTCGCACCTTGCTGCCGCGGCCGGGATCGACGCCGCCGCGATCCCCGCCGCGCTGTGCCTCGATCGCGACGAGATCCGGGCGCTGGCCCGGCACCCGTTGTGCACGATCGGCGCCCATACGGTCACGCATCCGATGCTCGCCAAGCACCCCGAGGCGATCGCACGGGCGGAGATGGTCGACGGCCGCCGCCAGCTCGAGGAGGCGATCGGCCTGCCGGTCCGCCATTTCGCCTATCCCGTGGGACACCCGACCACGGCCGGGCCGCGCGAGTTCGCGCTGGCCGCCGAACTCGGTTTCGCCTCCGGCGTGACCACGCGGCCGGGCGTGCTGTTCTCGGAGGATGCGGCGCGCGCGACATCGCTGCCGCGAGTCTCGCTTAACGGCCACTGGCAGAGCCTGACCGCGGTGGAAGTCCTGCTCTCGGGCGCGCCTTTCGCCGTCTGGAACCGCGTCGGCGCGATCAGGCCTCGTCGACCCACGGCTCAGGCTCCATCCCGGGATCGGGGGCCTGCATCCAGCGGATCAACGGCATGATCGGCAGCACCCAGCCCATGCCGGCGACGGCGTAGTAGACCCACTGCAGGACGTGCGGCGCGCCCTGCGCGAAGCCGATCATCGACAGCATCATGGCGGCGAGCGCCCACACCACGACGAAGACCAAGGTGACGATCGTGCCGACGAACTTGCGCTGGCGGCGGCGCATGAAGAGGCTCCTGTGGCGCGGCGGGCCACGCGGTGGGGGCGGCGATCCGCCCTCGCGGCTACGCTGGACTTCGCCAGCGCGTCCGCTTTATCTGCCGGCTCCCGCGGCCGTCAACGCGACAAGCCTTCGCGATCCGGATTTTCCATGAAGCCTGCCACAGCTCCCGGTCCCGCACGTTGGCGCGACACTGCCGTCACGGCCTGGCTGTGGAGCCTCGCCGGTCTGGTGTTCCTGATGGTGTTCCTCGGCGGCGCCACGCGTCTCACCGAATCCGGCCTCTCGATCACCGAATGGAAGCCGGTCACCGGCGTGATCCCGCCGCTCGGCCAAGCCGCCTGGCTCGCCGCCTTCGCCAAGTACCAGGCGATCCCGCAATATTCGTCCATGTTCCCGGACATGACGCTCGGCCATTTCCAGGCGATCTTCCTGATGGAGTGGTTCCACCGCCTCGTCGGCCGGCTGATGGGGCTGGTGCTGGTGGTGCCTCTGGTGGTTTTCGCGGTCCGGCGCCGCCTGTCCACCAGGCTCGTGCTGCAGATGCTCGGCATCTTCGCGCTTGGCGCGCTGCAGGGTTTCGTGGGTTGGTGGATGGTGTCGTCGGGCCTGACCCAGCGCGTGGAAGTGGCCCAGGAGCGGCTAGCCGCGCACCTGCTGCTCGCCTCGATCACCCTCGCCGCCATGGTCTGGATCGCCACTTCGCAGAAGCCGGCCTCATCGGGCGAGCGCGTGCCGCCAGGGCTGCGCCGGCTCGGCACGGCCGTGCTGGCGCTGGTGCTGGTTCAGATCGGGTTCGGCGCCCTTGTCGCGGGGTCGCGCGCGGGGATGCTCTACAACACATGGCCACTGATGGACGGGCACCTGATCCCATCGAGCGACGTGCTGGGCGCGCTGACGCCGCTCTGGCGCAACCTCGTCGACAATCTCGCCACGGTGCAGTTCCAGCACCGCATGACCGCCTACCTGCTGCTCGCCGTGGCGATCGTGCAGGCGGTGGCGAGCGTGCGGACCGTGCCGGGCACCTCGACCGCGCGTCGCTCGATCGTGATCGCCGTGCTGGTGGCGAGCCAGGCGACGATCGGTATCGTCACCCTCCTGCTCGTCGTACCGATCTGGGCCGGCCTGCTGCACCAGCTCTTCGCGATGGTGGTGCTGGCGATGACGGTGGTGCACCGCCAGCGGCTCGGTGCCGAAGCGACCGTCCTGTCCGGGGCAGTGAGCCGCCATCTCGAGCTCGCGGAAGCCTGAGCTGTCGAGAAAGTAAGACCGTCAGCAAGCTTTACGTTTAAAGCTCCCGAGATAACCCGGGCTTAAGGAGCGGCCTGTTAGCCTGACGGACTGTCAACGTCCGGCTCTGCGTGGCATGGTCCAAGCACTCACCGTCGTCATCCTCTTCGACCACGCGGCGATCACCGGCGGCCAAGCCAAGGTCGCCTTCGATTCCGCCGTCGGGCTGAAGCGAGCCGGCCATCGGCCCATCGTCTTCGCCGCCGCCGGGCCGGTCTCGCCGATGCTGGCGGAGCACGGCATCGAGATCGTCTGCCTCGACCAGAAGGATCTCGTCGGCAACCCCTCGAAGGCGGCTGCCGCCGTGCAGGGCATATGGAATCTTACCGCGGCGCGCGCGCTACGCGACCTGCTGGCGACGCTGCCGCGCCAATCCACGATCGTGCACGTCCACGGCTGGGCCAAAGCGCTGTCGCCGTCGATCGCCGGGCCGATCCGCCGCTCGGGCCTGCCGGC
>CAXTQM010000281.1:0-3997 GCA_964246205.1 uncultured Beijerinckiaceae bacterium
GTCCCGGTGTCCTCGGCCGGCGGCGGCAAGGCGGCGAAAAGATTCGGTGCCGCCTCGGGCTCGCACCGGCGCACGCGCGGCGGCAGCAGCGGCCGCTTGACGTGGTCGGCGCGCGCCAGCGCAGAGACGTCGACGCCGGCGCTCGACAGCAACGACAGCAGACGCGTCACGTCCTCGGCCTTCTCCGCCACGATATGGGTGACGCCGCTCTCGCGCTGCAGCCGACCGGTGACGGAGATGAAGCGCGCGCCGATCACGATCGGCCGCAGCAGCTCGAAGATCTTGGGCCAGACGATGATGTTGGCGACCCCCGTCTCGTCCTCCAGCGTCAGGAAGATCGTGCCCTTGGCCGAGCCCGGGCGCTGGCGCACCAGCACCAGGCCGGCCACCGTGACGCGCCGGTCGGCGGGGTGGGTGGCGAGCGCCTCCGCCTTGAGCGCACCATCGAGCCGCGCGCGCACGAAGGCCACGGGGTGGGCCTTGAGGCTCAAGGTGAGGTGTCGGTAGTCCTCGACCACGTGCTGTCCGAGCGGCATCGGCGGCAGCCTGGCCTGCGGCTCGATCTCTGCGAGGCCGAGCGCGCGGAGCAGCGGCAGGTCGTCCTTGTCGCCGGCGCGGTTCAGCCCGCGCACGATCCACAGCGCCTCGCGACGGTCGAGCCCGAGCGAGCGGAATGCATCGGCCTCGGCCAGCCGCTCCAGCACCGCGGGGGCGAGTTCGGCGCGCAGCCACAGGTCGCGCACCGAGTCGTAGCCGGCGCCGCGCCGCTCGACGAGCCGGCGCATGTCGTCTTCGCTGAGCCCTTTCACCTGGCGGAAACCGAGCCGGATCGCGTGGTCGCCGCGGATGGCGTTGGCGCGGTCGAGGTGGCGGGGGTGGATCGAGGGAGCGGCCACTTCTCCAGTCTTCGTCATTCCGGATGCAGCGAAGCGGAGATTCGGGACCGTTGAGCGCTCCTCTTTACCGGATTCTGTGTTGCTCACCGGTTCCGAATTCGGCTGCGCTGCCTCGGAGTGACGAAGATGATTAGCGTTCACCCCCTCCCGAAACAGCGTGCAGTCCCAGTCCGACAGGTTGATGTCGACCTCGGCCACCGCCACGCCGTGCTCGCGGGCGTCGCGCACGATCTGCGCGGGGGCGTAGAATCCCATGGGCTGGGCGTTGAGCAGGGCGCAGGCGAAGACGTCGGGGTAGCGGCACTTCATCCAGCACGAGGCGTACACCAGCAGCGCGAACGAGGCGGCGTGGCTCTCGGGGAAGCCGTAGGTGCCGAACCCTTCTATCTGCTTGAAGCAGCGCTCGGCGAAATCGGCGGGGTAGCCGCGCGCGACCATGCCGTGCACCATCTTGTCGTAGAAGGTGGAGATCGTGCCGACGCGCTTGAACGTCGCCATGGCGCGGCGCAGCTGGTCGGCCTGGCCCGGCGTGAAGCCGGCGGCGACGATGGCGATGCGCATCGCTTGTTCCTGGAACAGCGGCACGCCCAGCGTCTTGCCCAGCACCTGCTCGAGTTCCGGCGAGGGATAGGTGACGATCTCCTTCTTGGTGCGGCGGCGCAGGTAGGGGTGGACCATATCGCCCTGGATCGGGCCAGGCCGCACGATCGCCACCTCGATGACGAGGTCGTAGAAGGTCTCGGGCTTGAGCCGCGGCAGCATCGACATCTGCGCCCGGCTCTCGATCTGGAACACGCCGAGCGTGTCGGCCTTCTGGATCATGGCGTAGACGGCCGGCTCCTCCTGCGGGATCGAGGCCAGGGTCTCGGCGACGCCGTAGTGCTTCTCGAGCAGGTCGAAGCCGCCGCGCAGGCACGACAGCATGCCGAGCGCGAGCACGTCGATCTTGAGGATGCCGAGCGCGTCGAGATCGTCCTTGTCCCATTCGATCGTGGTGCGATCTGGCATGGAGGCGTTGGCGATGGGCACGACCTCGTCGAGGCGCGAACGGGTGATGACGAAGCCGCCAGTGTGCTGCGACAGGTGGCGTGGGAAGCCCGACAGCTCGCGCGAGAGCGCGAGCACGCGGGCGAGGCCCGGCTCGCTCGGGTCCATGCCCGCGCGAGCGGCGCCGGTCTCGTCCACCGCCGCGCCCTCGCCCCAGCCCCAGATCGTGCCCGACAGCATGCCGATCGCGTCTTCCGAGAGGCCGAAGACCTTGCCGACCTCGCGCACCGCCGAGCGCGCGCGGTAGGTCACGACAGTCGCGGTCAGCGCGGCATGGGCGCGGCCGTAATGGTCGTAGATGTATTGCATCACCTCCTCGCGCCGCTCGTGCTCGAAGTCGACGTCGATGTCGGGCGGCTCCTTGCGGTCGAGCGAGATGAAGCGCTCGAACAGCAGGTCGTGCAGGGCGGGGTCCACCTCGGTGATGCCGAGGCAGAAGCACAGCGTCGAGTTGGCGGCCGAGCCGCGGCCCTGGCACAGGATGTTGCGCGAGCGGGCGAAGCGCACGATGTCGTGCACGGTCAGGAAGTAGGGCGCGTAGTCCATCTGCCGGACGAGATCGAGCTCGTGGGCGATGGCCGCCGTGACGTGGGCCGGCACGCCGTCGGGATAGGTGCTCGGCGGGTAGCGGCGTCGCGCGCCTTCGTCGGCAAAGGCGGCGAGCGCCTCCTGCGGCGTGGCGAAACCCTCGCGCAGCTCCTCGGGATAGTCGTTGCCGAGCTCGTCGAGCGAGAAAGCGAGACCATCGGCGAAGCGCAGGCTCTCGGCCACGGCCTCCGGTGCCTCGGCGAACAGCCGGCGCATCTCCATCGCCGGCTTGAGGTGGCGCTCGGCGTTAAGCGCCAGCTTGCGTCCGGCCGCTTCAAGCGTGGTGCCATGACGGATCGCGGTGACAACGTCGAGCAGCGGGCGGCGCGCCGGATCGTGCATGACGACGTCGTTGGTGGCGAGCATCGGCACGCCGAGGCGGTCGGCGAGCTGGCGACGGCGCAGCAGGTCGCCGCGCGGGCTGCGGCCGTAGCCCATGACCGCGCCGACCCACAGCCGGCCGGGGCAGACGGCAGCGAGGCGGGAGAGCGCATCCTCGTCCGCGGCGCGGAGCGCGGCGCCGGATGGCGACCGCCGCGAACGTGGCAGGGGACGGTCTTGGTCGATCCGCATTTCGTCTTCCGCCGAAGCGGCAGCGCCGCTTTCCGGCGCAGGGCTTGCTGCCGCCTCCTCCCATTCCGGGAAACGCCGGCCCGCGAGGCGCGCCTCGACGTCGGGCTCGAAGCTCGAGGAAGGCAGGGCGACGAGCTGCAGCCCGCCGTGCCAGACGAGCAGGTCCGCCAGCAGCAGCCGGCAGGTGCCTTTCTCCGCGCGGACGTTGCCGACCGTGAGCAAGCGACAGAGCCGTCCCCAGGCCGCGCGGTCGCGCGGATAGGCCAGCATGTCCGGGGTGCCGTCGCAGAACACGAGGCGCGTGCCGGGCAGCACGCGAAGACCCTCGGCCGATCCCTTATTGTGGCGCAGGAACAGGTGCGCGCGCACCACGCCGGCGAGCGAGTTGCGGTCGGCAATGCCGATCGCGGCGAGCCCGAGCGTGATGGCCTGCGCGACGAGCTCCTCGGGGTGGGAGGCGCCCCGCAGGAAGGAAAAGTTGGTGGTGACCGCGAGCTCGGCAAACCCTTGCGGATCGGCGTAGCGGATCATCGCGAAAAACCCTGCGCTGCCCACGAGCCCACGTCGGTCGCATCACGCGTCGCCGCGGGTGCGGACGACGCTGGCGCGTTCTACGCCTCCTCGGCCTCGTCTTCGTCCGCCTGGTCGAGAATGCGCTCGGCGACGAGACCGGAGTTCTCGCGGATGGCCTTCTCGATGCTGGCAGCGGCGACGGGGTTGGCCTTGAGGAACGCCTTGGCGTTCTCGCGGCCCTGGCCGAGGCGCTGGCTGTCGTAGGAGAACCAGGCGCCGGACTTCTCCACCACGCCGGCCTTCACGCCGAGGTCGACGAGCTCGCCGACCTTGGACACGCCCTCGCCGTACATGATGTCGAACTCGACCTGCTTGAACGG
>CAXTQM010000282.1:0-2231 GCA_964246205.1 uncultured Beijerinckiaceae bacterium
CGCGCGCGCGGCGGCGCGCCTCGCCGGCGTGCCGCTTTTCGATGCGGGGCGCGGCGGCTGGAAGCCCGAGCCGGGAGACCGCTGGACCGAGGTGGTCACGATGGCGGAGGCTGCGGTCGCGATCGGCGCGCTGCCGCGCCGCGTGTTCCTCACCGTCGGCCGGCTGCAGCTGGCCGCCTTCGGGGCCGCGCCGCGACACCATTACCTCGTCCGCTCCATTGATCCAATCGGCCCCGACCATGGTCTCGCCGACGCCCTTTTCGTGACCGCCCGCGGGCCGTTCGCGGTCGAGGAGGAGGTCGCGACGATGCGGGACCACCGCACCGACGTGCTCGTGACCAAGAACAGCGGCGGCACGGCGTCCTTCGCCAAGATCGAGGCGACGCGACGGCTCGGACTGCCGGTGGTGCTGGTGCGCCCGCCGGGGGGCGCGGGCCGCGGGCTCGGCATCGACGGCGTGCTGGCAGAGATCGAGCGGCGGGTTCGAGGCTGAAGCACTGTCCTCGACGGCACGCCGAAGTCGGCAGGCGGCTTTTCCTTCTCCCGCTTGCGGGAGAAGGAAGAGCCTGCGGCTCGCTTGCGTGCTGGTTCAAGCAATCGCAACGCCGGTTCGAAGAAGGCCTCATGTCAAACCCTCTCGACGCGCGGAGGAGAGTGCGCCGAAGCGATCGGAAGTGTCGCCGTCCGCGGCGTGTACACCCACGGTGCCGCGCCGTTGCGCGCGACGAGCCGAGTTTCGGACGACCCGATCAGCACCAGCGTCGCCATGTCGGCCGTGCCCGGATCGGCCTCGCCCAGGGTCGTCACCAGCACGCGCTCGTCGGCACGCCCGATCGCCCGCGCGAAAGCCACCGGCGTCGCGGCATCCTTCAGCTCGCGCAGCACCGCGAAGGCATCGAAGATCTGCCGCGGGCGGGCGCGCGACGCGGGATTATAGAGCGCGATCACGAAGTCGCCCTCGGCCGCCGCGCGCAGCCGCCGCGCCACCAGCGGCCAGGGCTTGAGATTGTCCGAGAGCGAGATGGCGCAGAAATCGTGCCCGAGCGGGGCGCCGAGCCGCGCCGCTGCCGCCTGCATCGCCGAGACGCCGGGCAACACCGCCACGTCGAGCGCGCGCCACGCCGGCTCGCCATGTTCGATCGCCTCGAACACCGCGGCGGCCATGGCGAAGATGCCGGGATCGCCGCCCGAGACCACCGCGACATCGCGACCGACGGCGGCGAGCGCCAGCGCGTCGCGGGCACGTTCGACCTCAACGCGGTTGTCGCTGGCGTGAATGGTCTGGTGCGGCAGGGGCGCGAGCCGGGCGAGATAGGGCGCGTAACCGACGAGATCGGTGGCCTGCGCGAGGATGGCGGCGGCTTCCGGCGTGATCCAGTCCGCATTGCCGGGGCCAAGGCCGACCACGCGCAGGCGCCCAGGTTGTTTGCGTGCCATCTAGTTCTCGTCGCGCACGGGTGAGAATGCGCGCGGCGCAAAGCCGCGAAGCGCGGAGTGAACGTTTGCCGGAGCGAGACCTTCCAAAACAGGCCTGTCGCCCGGCCGGCCGTTCCGGACGAGGTCGTAGCGCCCGCTGCGGCCGATGAGGGTAATGGCGGTACGCTGCGGATTGGCGCAGCCTTTGGCGCATCCTGAAACGTGGAGCGAAAGACGCTCGCCGGGCAGGGCGGCGGCAAGATGGGCCAGCGAAGTGGCGTCGGCGTGCGTGTCGGTGGTGCCGCGCTCGCAGCCGGCCTCGCCGGTGCAGGCGGCGACGCGCAGGCGCGGATCGGCGGGATCGACGATGAAGCCGGCTTCGGCGAGCGAAGCGAGGTCGATTCCAGGGGTGACGTGCGGCACGAGCATCGTACGCCACGGCGTCAGCCGCAGCTCGCCGCTGCCAGCCGCGGCGGCAAGGCGCGCGGCGACACGCAGCATGGCGGCATCAAGGCGGCCAAACGGTGCGGCGAGGCCGAGCGTGGCGATATCGCCGAAGGTCCGAGAACCCACGACAGGCGGTTCGGTAGGGGCGGGCGACGATGCCGGCTCTCGCGCGTCGAACCATGCTGCCGTCGCGCCGCGACCGATCTCGCGGATCAGTGCGCCGATCCGGCGCGATTCTCCCGGCCTTGCGAGCAGGCGGTGCGCCAGTGCGAGCGCGCGGGCGCCCACGCCGTCGGCAGCGACGAGGCCGCTCGTCAGCGCACCGGCCGCCGTGCCGCCGAGGCCGCCGGCAAAGGCCCGCTCCGCCG
>CAXTQM010000282.1:2241-3955 GCA_964246205.1 uncultured Beijerinckiaceae bacterium
CTGGGCGTGGAGGGGGGGATGGGCGACGCGCGCCCGCTCGAGAGCGTCGACGAGCGGACGGATTTCGGCAGATTCGTTCTCCGCGTATTGGGAGAGGGTGACCGCCGCAGGCGGTGGAGGGCGGCGCCGCGCCTCGCTTTCGGGCGTATTGGGCTCGGTGCTTGCCTCCAAAGATGGAAGTGGCGGCTGCCCTCTCCACCACGCTTCGCGTGGTCCTCCTCCCCCGCTTCGCGGAGGATGGCGGCCCAATCCCGCGAGGGGACTGCTGAGTACGTTACGCACGGCTTCGGCGGCAGGCTCACCGTCGAGCAGGCCGAGCGCTCCCAAACCATCGAGCAGCGCCGGCAGTGCGTCCTCACGCACGCCACGCAGCTGCAGGTTGGCGCGGGCGGACAGGTCGAAGAGGCCATTGCCGTGACGCTCGGCCAGGTCGGCGAGGGCCAGCGCCAGCTCGGTCGGCACGATGCCGCCGGTGATCTTCAGGCGCACCAGCAGGCCGTCGCGCACCATCATCGGGCGCAGCGCGCCGGGGCACCAGCCTTTCCGCAGGTCCACCCTCGGATCGGGCCGCCCGCTCATGCCGCCGCCAGCATGTCGGCGAGCGTGGCGGCGTCAGAGTTGCGGCGGCTGGTCCAAAAGCCGCGGGTGGCGGCGTCACGGAAGCGCTCGGCGACGGCGCGGGCGGCGTCGCGGTTGGCGTCGAGCAGGAAGGCGCGCACGGCCTCGGTGCCGCAGGTGGCGGCGAAGACCATGTCGAAGTGCCGGCTGGTGGCGGCGTCGCTCATCACGGCGGCGGCGTAGAGGTTGTCTACCGTCTCGGCGATCTCGGCGGCGCCGCGATAGCCGTGGCGCATCTGCCCTTCGATCCAGCGTGGATTGGCGGCGCGCCCGCGCACGATGCGGGCGATCTCCTCGGCCTGCGTGCGCACCTTCGGGCGCTCGGTCGAAGAGGTGTCGAGGTGGTACAGCGCCGGCGCCCTGCCGAGCGTCTCGGCGGCGGCGGAGAAGCCCAGCTCGGCCTCGGTGGTAGCGGCGGAGTCGAGCGTGTCGAGATCGGCCATGTCGCCGGTGTGGACGAAGCCGTCGGCGGTGCCGACCCGGTCGGCGAAGGCTCCGGCCAAGGCCTCGCCCGAAGCCTGCGCGCCGCCGTAGGCGTGCGAGCCGGCGGCGAGATAGGCCTCCCCGAGCGTTTGCCGCGACACCATCGCGTCGGCGTCGATGGTGCGCGCCAGGCCCAGACCGTATTGCTCCGGCGCGTCGCCGAAGATGCGCCAAGGCCGGCCCTCGCCGGCGCGGCGAGCGGCGGCGAGCGGGTTGATCTCGTCGTCCTCGTCGAGCGCGGCCACGGCGCGCACCGCCTCGTCGAACATGGTGATCTGCGCGGGAAAGATGTCGCGGAACAGGCCGGAGATGCGCAGCGTGACGTCGACGCGCGGGCGCTCCAGCATGGCGTAGGGCAGGATGTCGAAGCCGCTGATCCGCGCGCTGTCGTGGTCCCAGCGCGGCCGAACGCCGAGATGCGCCAAGGCTTGTGCGAGGTCCTCGCCGGCGGTTCGCATGGTGGCGCTGGCCCAGAGGTCGAGCACCAGCGCGCGCGGCCACTCGCCCTGATCCTGGGCGTGGCGCTCGGCGACGGCGTCGGCGGCGCGGCGGCCGATCTCGCAGGCGGTGCGGCTGGGCACGGCGCGTGGGTCGGTGCCGTAGAGGTTGCGGC
>CAXTQM010000283.1:0-3939 GCA_964246205.1 uncultured Beijerinckiaceae bacterium
CGATGCCGGCGGCCTCCTCGACGACCTTGCCGACCGTCTTGCCGGCATGGTCGGCATGAATCGAGACCTGATCGACGAGGCAGTTCTCCTTGAAGTAGCTCTTGAGGCCGGACTCGACGATCTTCTCGACGACATGCGGCGGCTTGCCGGCCCCGTTCTTCTCGGCCAGCACCGCCTTCTCGCGGGCGATCGTCTCCGGATCGATCGAGCTGGAGTCGAGCGCTACGGGATTGATGGCGGCGATGTGCTGGGCGATCTTACGGCCCATGTCGTTCAGCGCCGCGGCGTCACCCGTCGATTCCAGCGCCACGAGCACGCCGAGCCGTCCGAGTCCGTCACCGACCGCGTTGTGCATGTATTGCGCGATGACGCCGTGCTCGACATGCAGCAACGCGGCGCGGCGGATCGTCATGTTCTCGCCGATCGTGGCGATGGCCGTGGTAACCGCCGCCTCCACCGTGCCGCCCGTCGGGTAGGAGGCCGCCTTCAGCGCCTCGACGTCATCGATCTTTTCGCGCAGCGCCACCTCGGTCACGGCGCGCACCAGCGCCTGGAAATCCTCGTTGCGGGCGACGAAGTCTGTCTCGGAATTGACCTCGACCATAGCACCCTGGACGGTGTCGACCTTCAGCCCGATCAAGCCTTCGGCCGCGATGCGGCCGCTCTTCTTGGCGGCCTTGGAGAGACCTTTCTTGCGCAGCCAGTCGATGGCCGCCTCGAGGTCGCCGCCGCTCTCGGTCAGCGCGTTCTTGCAATCCATCATGCCTGCGCCGGTCTTCTCGCGAAGATCCTTCACCATCGCCGCGGAAATCGTCGCCATCGCACGTCGTCCTTGTCGGTGAGCAGAGCCGGCCTGGAGCCGTCGCAATGCTGAAAAGAGCTGATCGCTTCACGGTCGCGGAGTCTGGACCATGAAAGTCGCCGCATGACACGCGGCAGATCGCTTTGTGAAAGCGCGGACCGACAGCACCCTTTGATCGGGCGCTTCGGGCTTCCAGGCAGCTTTCGCGTCGGGCTGTTAGGCCGCCAGCAGCGTGCGAGCCTGGTTGATCCAGCCGTCACGCTCGATGCGGCCGCCGAGCTTCAGGTCGGCCTCGACCTTGGCGGCGTCCTCGGGCGTCATCGCCGCGATCTGCCAATAGTGGAAGATGCCGCCATCGTTCAACTTCTTGACAATCTGCGGGCCGACGCCCTGGATCTTGGCGAAATCGTCGGGCGCGCCGCGTGGGGCTGAGAGAAGCTCGAACGGCGCGGCCGGCGCATCGAGGTTCTCCTCGACGTCGGGCTTGGCGTCGGCGGAGACGTCAGGGCTCTGCGGCGCCGGCGTGTCGGCATGCGATTCCGAAGCGGATGTCTCCGGCAGCGCCTCCGCGGTGGGCTCCAGCATCTCGCCGAGATCGGCGCCGGCCGACCCCTGCGAACGCTGGATGCCGTCGAGCGCGGCGCGGGCGATCAGGTCGCAGTACATCGTGATAGCACGGCCGGCGTCGTCGTTGGCCGGGATCGGGTAGGTGATGCCGTCGGGGTCGGAGTTGGTGTCGAGGATCGCCGCGACCGGAATGTTGAGGCGCGCCGCCTCCTTGATCGCCAGCTGCTCCTTGTTGGTGTCGATGACGAAGATCAGGTCGGGCACGCCGCCCATGTCCTTGATGCCGCCGAGCGCCTTCTCGAGCTTCTCGCGCTCGCGGGTCATCATCAGCCTCTCCTTCTTGGTGAGGCCAACGGCGCCGCCGTCGAGTTGCTCGTCAATCTTGCGCAGGCGTTGGATCGAGCCCGAGATCGTCTTCCAATTGGTCAGCATGCCGCCGAGCCAGCGCGAGTTGATGTAATATTGCGCCGAACGCTTGGCGGCGTCGGCGATGTGGTCCTGCGCCTGGCGCTTGGTGCCGACGAACAGCACGCGACCGCCGCGGGCCACCGTGTCCGAAACCGCCTTCAGCGCCTGGTGCATCAGCGGCACCGTCTGCGCGAGGTCGATTATGTGGATGTTGTTGCGGGCGCCGAAAATGTACTGCTCCATCTTCGGGTTCCAGCGGTGGGACTGGTGGCCGAAGTGGGCGCCGGACTCAAGGAGCCCACGCATAGTGAAATCAGGCAGTGCCATAGGGTCGTCGTCTCCGGTTGGACCTCCGCGGCTCGTTGAGGGGCTGCTGGTTGTCACCAACGACGCCCCACCGGAAGCACGCCTTGAAGCAGGCGAGCGCGAACCGCGTGTGGAATGAAGGGCGGTATAGTCGGCGAACCACTCGGAAGCAAGCCGCCGATCAGGCGGCATCAGGAGATCCCAGGAGCGCCGCGCGTCACGACCATGGCGGGGCCTCGCTCTCGATCGTCGCGCCATGTCGGCCGGCGAGCTTGAGAATGGTGTGGGCGACCTCGTAAGGTCGTCGATCGAGCAGAGTGAGCGCCACGAGCCGGTCGCGGCGGCGCCTCCGCCATTCGACGTTCCAGCCGCCGATCCGGAACGGGTTGTAGCGCGGCTCGCGCTCCTTGCGCAGCGTGAGCCGCACAGCCGCGATTCCATTGGGAGCCCCGACGAGGGCCGCGGCACCGACCTCGTCCCAATCGATCCGCCCGTCGAGACGCGTGTCCAGGATCCCGGCCGAATCGACAGTGAGCACCTCGCGCGCGAGCATTTTTCGCGCGGATAGCGCGTCGCGCAACGCCGTCGCGGCGACGCCCGCCGGGATCAGCGCGGCGCCGACAAAAACGCACGCCAGCGCCGACCGCCATAGGATCTCGCCCTGGCCGCCGGCCAGCACGAAGGCGAGCGCCAAGCATGCCAGGGCCATTCCGACCGCAGCGAGGGCGGCGATGGCGAAGCGCAGGCCGGGCCTGGCGACGAGCGGAAGCGTGACGCGCGTCAGCGCGAACCGCGGCGCGAAGGGTCGCTGCTCCGCCGGTATGTGCAGGACGTGATCGAAGATGGACACGCGACGCTCCATCGGCCCCCGGGCCACCGCAGCCGTAACGCGCGACGCAACCGATTTTTCCGTTCGCCGGCCTCTTGCCACAGAGAACAAAGAGAGTACGTTGATCTCACGGATCGCCGTTGCCGCCCCTCCCGCCCCGTGCCAGAAGGTTTCGAACCGATGTCCCAACCCAATCTTCGCGTCGTGGAAGGATCCAGCGTGGACAAGACGAAGGCGCTCGACGCCGCTTTGTCCCAGATCGAGCGGAGCTTCGGCAAGGGCTCGATCATGCGGCTGGGCAAGAACCAGCAGGCCCTGGAAATCGAGACGATCCCGACCGGCTCGCTGGGGCTCGACATCGCGCTCGGCGTCGGTGGGCTGCCGAAGGGCCGTGTCGTCGAGATCTACGGGCCGGAATCGTCGGGCAAGACGACGCTCACTCTGCACGTCATCGCCGAAGCCCAGAAGAAGGGCGGCGTCTGCGCCTTCGTCGATGCTGAACACGCGCTCGACCCGGTCTACGCCCGCAAGCTCGGCGTCAACCTTGAAGACCTGTTGATCTCGCAACCCGACACTGGTGAGCAGGCGCTGGAGATCACCGACACGCTGGTGCGCTCGGGCGCGATCGACGTGCTGGTCATCGACTCGGTGGCGGCGCTGACGCCGCGCGCCGAGATCGACGGCGAGATGGGCGACAACCAGCCCGGCCTTCAGGCCAGGCTGATGAGCCAGGCCCTGCGCAAGCTGACCGCCTCGATTTCGCGCTCGCAGACCATGGTGATCTTCATCAACCAGATCCGCATGAAGATCGGCGTGATGTACGGCTCACCCGAGACGACGACGGGCGGCAACGCGCTGAAGTTCTACGCCTCCGTGCGGCTCGACATCCGCCGCATCGGCTCGATCAAGGACCGCGAGGAGGTGGTCGGCAACCAGACTCGCGTCAAGGTCGTCAAGAACAAGGTGGCGCCACCGTTCAAGCAGGTCGAGTTCGACATCATGTACGGCGAGGGCGTGTCCAAGGTCG
>CAXTQM010000284.1:0-3916 GCA_964246205.1 uncultured Beijerinckiaceae bacterium
CTCGCGGATGTTGGCGAGGAACTGGTTGCCGAGGCCCTCGCCCTTGGAGGCGCCGCGCACCAAGCCGGCGATGTCGACGAAGGTCAGCCGCGTCGGGATGATCTCCTTCGAGGCGGCGATGCCGGCCAGCAACTCCAGCCGCTCGTCGGGCACGGCGACGTCGCCGACGTTGGGCTCGATGGTGCAGAACGGATAGTTCGCCGCCTGCGCCGCCGCCGTCTGCGTCAGCGCGTTGAAAAGGGTCGACTTGCCGACGTTCGGCAGGCCGACGATGCCGCATTTGAAGCCCATGACGATCCCTGCGGAAGAGCAGCGCGTGGGTTACAGCGAGTGGGGAACGGGGGCAACACGCGAGGGCACATTGCGCTTAGTACCAGTCGTGGTACGTTCTGCGCGTGCCTCAGTCGCCTTTGCCGCTTTTGTTTTGGCAGTCCGAACAGGGTCGCGAACCCGCTCGAGACTGGCTTGAGGATCTCGACAGGGCTGACAAGAGAGTGATCGGTCGCGACATCGCGAAGGTACAGTTCGGTTGGCCGATCGGCTTACCGCTTTGCAGGCCGCTGAGCGACGGTTTGTGGGAAGTGCGATCCTCTCTGCCTAGCAGGCGCGAGGCACGCGTCCTCATTTGCTTCAAGCAGGGCGTCCTGGTCGCCTTGCACGCCTTCTTCAAGTCGTCGCGGGCGACCCCGCGCGCAGAATTAATCCTGGCACGCCAGCGCATGAGAGGTTTGACATGAGCGATACACATGGCCGGCTCGGTTCGACCTTCGAAAGCTGGCTGGAGGAGAACGGCATCCGCGAGGAGGTAACGTCCGAAGCGCTTAAGGCGGTGCTGGCGGAGCAAATCGCCGACGCGATGAAGAAGCAGCGTATAACTAAGACGCGCATGGCCGAGCTGATGAAGACGAGCCGCGCGCAGGTCGATCGACTTCTGTCCGCCGAGAGCGGCGTCACGCTCGACACGTTGGCGACGGCCGCTCAAGCGATCGGTCGGACGCTCCGCATCGAGCTGATCTGAGGCCGCTTCGCACTCTGTACAGCGCTGCTCCCGCTCCTCTAAAGACCATGGGCGAGCCCGCACGGAGCAGGACACCATGGTGGCACCGACCCTCATCAAGACCGGCAAGCTCGTCACCGTCTTCGGCGGGTCGGGCTTCGTCGGCCGCTACGTCGCCAAGGCGCTGGCCGAGCACGGCTGGCGCGTGCGCATCGCCTCGCGCCGGGCCGGCGCCGCCTTCGTCACCCAGGTGTCCGGCAAGGTCGGGCAGATCAACGCCGTGCAGGCCAACCTGCGCTACCCCGACTCGGTCGCCCGCGCGGTGCGCGACGCCGACGCGGTGGTGAATCTCGTCGGCATCCTCGCCGAGGGCGGCAAGCAGACCTTCGCCGCGCTGCAGGCCGAGGGCGTGCGCATCGTGGCCGAGGCCACCAGGGCAGCCGGCATCACCAATTTCGTGCAGATGTCGGCAATCGGCGCCGATGCCAGTTCCGCCGCCGAATACGGGCGCACCAAGGCCGAAGGCGAGCGCCTGGCGCTCGAGATCATCCCCGAGGCGGTCATCGTGCGGCCCTCCATCGTGTTCGGGCCGGAGGACAAGTTCTTCAATCGCTTCGCCGGCATGGCGCGGATCATGCCGGCGTTGCCGCTGATCGGCGGCGGCACCGGTCTGCTGCAGCCGGTCTTCGTCGGCGACGTCGCGGAGGCCATCGCTCGCGCCGTCGATGGCAAGGCGCTGCCCGGCACGACCTACGAGCTCGGCGGGCCGGAGGCGGTCTCCTTCGCAGAACTAATGCGCTTCATACTGAAAACCACCGAGCGCAAGCGGCCGCTAGTCAAGCTGCCGTTCTCGATCGCGACGAGGATGGCCGGCGTCACCGAGCTGGTCAGCAAGGCGAGCTTCGGCCTAATGCCCGCCATGCTGGAGATGACGCAGGATCAGGTCGAGCTGCTGAAGGAGGACAACGTCGTCTCCGAGGCGGCCAAGCGCGAGGGCCGCACGCTGCAGGGCCTCGGCATCCGCCCGGAAAGCTTCGAGAGCTTCGTGCCGCGCTACCTCGGGCGATATCGCAAGACCGGGCAGTACGCCGCCTATAACACCAACGGCTGAGCCGGCGGAGCCGCCAGGCGCGGGCGCACCAGCGGCTGCGCCACGCGCACCATCAGCGCCGTGGCGAACAGCGGCGTCAGCAGGTTGAGGATCGGCACCGAGGCCAGCGCGGCGCAGAGGCAGCCGGCGCCGAAGATGCGCAGCGCATGGCGCTGGCGCAGCAGCCGCACTTCGGCGAGCGGCCGGTAGCGCAGGGCCGCCAGCTCGAAGAAGCCGCGGCCGAGCAGATAGGCATTGGCGCCGAAGAAGGCGACCGCGTTGACACCGGGCACTAGCAGCAGCAGCAATGCCGCGAGATTGACGGCGAGGCTGACCAGCCCGAACTTCACGCCGATGACTGCGGCATCCCCGATGCGCAGGGGATGGCCGCGCCCAGTTGGACCAGCGAGGTCGGCTTCGACGTGGTCAGCGAGCTGATCAAAGAAGAAACCGGCGACGACGAAGGCCACCGGCGTCACCAGCACCACCACAGCGACGACGAGTCCAAGGCCGGTCACCACCTGCAGCGCGGTCGAAGCCCAGTGCCACGGCGTCACGAGGTAGGCCATCGCCAGCCGCTCGAGCCCGACGGCGAAGAAGCCGAGCAGCAGCAGTGTCAGCGCGAGCGTCTTGGCCAGCACCGCGCGGAAGGGCGGTGACAGGATCTCGGCGGCGGCGGCGAAGGCGGCATCGATCATGCCGGCACAGAGGGGGTGTGCGAACAAAAGGCGCCCGCGCGAGCGGACGCCTTTCCGCGACGACGAAGCGGACGATCAGTAGCGGGCGACGATGCCGCGACGATGCATGCGCGAACCTTCCGTCCCGGCAAAGGACAGCGCCAGCGAGGTGAAGCCGGCGTTGATGTTGGTGCCGGTCGACACGGTGGTGGCGATCGGCTGCAGGGTGATCGACTGGCCGTTGCCGCCGACCAGCGTGTTGATACCGATGCCGGTGCCGAGGGTCACGCCGCCGCCGGCGCCGACGTAGGAGCCCTGCAGCACGCCGAGACCCGGGGTCCCGATCGCGAGCACGTCGTAGGTCAAGGTGCCCGAGGTCAGATTACCGACGTCGAGACCGATGCGGCCGAGTTCGCCGTTGTAGAACTGCACCGGCATACCGGCCGCACGATAGGTGCAGGACACCGGCCGCTTGGAGCTGACGAGCTGGCCGGCGCCGGGGCCGATATTGCACTGCAGCTGGCCGACGAGCTCGGCCTTGGCCGAGGTCGCGACGACCGTCGCGCCGAGCGCGGCGGCAGCAAAGATTGCGACGAACCGGCCGGTCTTCACGAAGTCGAAACGCATAGATGGTCTCCCCTGGACACGCGATGCTCACGTTTGCACGCTGACCCGCCCCTCTTCGCAAGCCTACGGCGGCTTTTGCGTGGCAGGCTCTCGCCCATTAAGCAAGTTTGAACGGGCGTGTCCCAGGAGCATCGGTGCCGGCCATTGCCTCAAATCTCCGTCAGGTCGCGTCCTTCGTGGCGATCGGACTCTGCGCCACGGCCGTGCACTACACGGTGCTGGTGCTGCTTGTGCAGCTCGCCCACAAGCCGCCGGTGCCGGCCACGCTGCTCGGCTTCTGCCTGGGCGGGATCATATCCTACCGCCTCAACCGGCGGCATACGTTCAAGAGTGGCAAGCGTCACCGCGAGGCGATCTGGCGCTTCGCCGCCGTCGCCGGCGTCGGCTTCCTCGCCACCGCGCTGATGATGACGCTGGCGGTCGACTGGCACCACCTGCCCTACCTGCCGGCCCAGGTGGTCGTGACTGGGGTCGTCACGGTGTGGAGCTACGCCGCCAGCCGCTGGTGGACTTTTGCGGAGCGGG
>CAXTQM010000285.1:0-3874 GCA_964246205.1 uncultured Beijerinckiaceae bacterium
CTCCCGGGCCGCCGCGCCACGGTCGAAGCGACGGTCAGCCACAGCTCGATCTCGTCATCGGTCAGCCGCCGCAGACGGGTCGAGCGCGAACGCGGCTCGCTCATCGCGCCGCCGTTGGCGCCGTCGCCTGTTCGGCTGATGCTTTCGGCCACAGCACCCACAGCGCGCCAGGATGGCGGATTGGCCCTGCGAGCCTCGCAGCTTCCGACCCGGTGCCGAAGAAGATGTCGGCGCGTGCCGGGCCGACGATCGCCGCGCCGGTGTCCTGCGCCACCATCAGCTGGCGGAACGGTTCTGCCTCGGCGCTACGCCACGGCAGCATGGCATCGACATAGAAAGGCAAGCCGTAGGCCCAGCGTGTCCGGTCGATCGCCAGCGAGCGCAGCGGCGTCAGGCTGGCGCCGGCGGCGCCGACGGGACCGGCCTCGGGCGGCAGAGCGGCGTCGAAGCGGAAGAAGATGTAGGAGCGATCCTCGTCCATCAGCGCACGGCCGGCTCCGCCCGGATCCTGGCCGTGCGCCTCGATCCAGCCGCGCAACTGGACCATGCCCATCTCGGCCGGCGGTATGCCGAGGCGCTGCACGAGGAGTTTGCCGATCGCCGTGTAGGGCTGGCCGTTGCGGCCGGCGTAGGCGACGCGCTTCAACGTGCCGTCGGGCAGCCTCACCCGCGCCGAGCCCTGGATCGCCACGAAGAAGGCATCGACCGGCTGGCGCAACCAGACGAGAGGCGGCGCCGTCGCGTCGAGCGCTCCGGCCTCGATCGCGGCGCGATCCGGCAGCTTGCCCTTGGCGGCCGGTGCCGCCCGCAACGGTGCCGTGAACTCGGCCGTGCGGGTGAGCGAGCCGTCGACCACCGGCTCGTAATAGCCGGTTAGGAACGCCGGCTGATTGATCTGGCGCGGGGTGAAGTGCGCGGTGAAGAAGGCGCGAGCGGTCTCCGCGTCGACGGGCTCGGGCAGCAGCACCGCTTGTGAACAGACGCAACGCAGGCTCGCCGGCGGCGCCGCCGCGCCGGTCCGCGTCGGCCTGACGCCGTCGATCATGGCTACGCAGGACCCGCGGAAGGTCGCGAAGGCTGCGGCAAGGTCGTCGGTCGCGAAGCCCGGCAATGCGGAGAACGCGTCCTGCGGCGCCGCCGTCGTCGCCGGCGCGGGCGCGAGAAGCACCAGCCCCAGCAACAGGGGCGCCCCGCGCATCACTCGCCCGATTGCGTCGCGACCAGCTTCCAGTTCGGATCGCGCGAGCCGGTATCGCGGCTGAAAGTCCAGATGTCGTTCATGTCGACGACCCGGTCGGGGCTGCCGGCTGCGAGCTGTCCGTCGGCGCCGTGAGTGGCGGAAATCTGCTTCGACAGGAAGCGCACGCCGATGCGCGCCGCGCGGGCCTCGAGCAAGGCGGAGACCACCTTGGCGTCCGCGACGGATACGAAGGTCGTGGTAAGCGTCTCGCGTCGCTTCTCGCGCTCGCGCAACGCCGCGTCGAAGCCCTCGTAGACGTCGCGGGCCAGCAGCGACTGCAGCGTCTTGCGCTCGCCCGCCGCGAAGGCGGTGACGATCGCCTCGTAGGCGGTGCGCGCCCCATCCAAGAACGGCGAAGCGGAGAAGCTCGGGTCGGCGACGGCGATCGCGTCGAGCCCGGCGGCGGCGGAAGGTTCGGCCGCCGCGTCGAGGCTCGACAGCCAACGCTCCGGATCGTGCGGCGCGGAGGCCGGCAGCGCCACGCCAGGAAGGCGGACGACATTGTCCTTGCGCGGCGCGTCGGACGCTGGTTCGGGGCGCCCGGACCTCGGACCCTGGAATCCGGTATTCTGCCCGAGCACGGAATTGAGCTTCCAGACCACGAGCACGGCCACCAGGGCGAAGACGATCGTCAGGGGATCCAAGGCTTCTCACTTGCCGGCTCGAGGAGGCGCGTTGCAAAGCAGGTGGCGCGGGCACATCTTCCCAGATGGGTCCGCGCGGCGCAATGCGCCAGCGTTTTCGTTCGCACCACCAGAGTCGTGGCCATGCTCCTTTCCCCCCGCGTCAAGCTCCTCGTCGCGTTCTGGGCCACCGCTGAAGCGCTAGTGTTCCTGGCCGTCGTCCATGTCGTCGGTCTGGGGGGCGCCCTGCTCGCCGGTCTGGCGGCCACGTTCCTCGGTGGCTGGCTGTTGAAGCGAACTGGCGCCGCCGCCGTGCTGCGGCTTCGTGCGACGCTCTCCGGCCGCGGCGAGAGCGCACCGGGCGAAATCCTCGACGGCACCGTGCGGGCGCTCGCCGCCATGGCGCTGCTGCTGCCGGGGTTCCTCAGCGATGCGATTGGCCTGGCGCTGGCGATCCCCGCGGTCCGTGCCGCCGCGATCCGCAAGCTGAGCGGGCGCGATTGGCATCGGCGCTTCGGCGAACCCGGCTCGCGTCGCGGTTCAACGGCGATCGATCTTGCATCCGACGAGTGGAGCGTGTCGCCACCTCCCGGCACGCCTCGACGCTGACCTACGCCGTCGCGCGAGCCGCATCGTAGCTTCCGGGCGACGTGGCCGGCGCCACCCGGCGCAGGCCCTCGCGGGGGACGAGGTCGCGCGAGAGCGGATCGCCTGGTCTATCTCTCGGCGTGCTCGCTCGTCGGCGCGATGCGGTAGATCGTGCCGTTGACGTCCTCGCCGACCAGCAGGGCGCCGTCTTTAGCGACGGCGATGCCGACGGGGCGGCCCCAGACGGCGTCGTCGGACTGCACGAAGCCGGTGAGGAAATCGTCGTAGCCGCCGGTCGCAGCGCCGTCCTTCATGCGCAGGCGCACGACCTTATAGCCGGTCCGCAGCTTGCGGTTCCAGGAGCCGTGCAGGGTGACGAAGGCGTCGCCGTCGTAGCTTGGCGGGAAGGCGGCGGGTGCGCCCGGCGCGGGATCGTAGAAGGTGATCTGCAGCGGCGCGGAATGCGACTGGATCGGCACGTCGGGGCTTGTCGCCTTGAAGGTCAGATCGGTGCGGGCGCCCTTCAGCCGCGGGTCCGCGTGGCTGCCATAGTAGAACCACGGCCAGCCATAGAAGGCGCCGGGCTGCACGTGAGTGGCATAGTCCGGCACCAAATCGTCGCCGAGGCCGTCGCGCTCGTTCACCGCGCACCACAGCGCATCGGTCCTGGGCTGCAGCGCCAAGCCGACGCAATTTCGCAGGCCGGTGGCGACAACCTTGCGGTCGCCGCCTTCGGGCGTGAACGACAGCACGTCGGCACGGTCGGCCTCGTCGTCCCAGGCGGCGCCGAGGGTGTGCGAGGAGACGAAGCCCGGCGGCGGCTCCCGCGTGATCTCGCCGGCGACATTGGAGCCCGAGCCGACCGACACGAACAGGCGCTTGCCATCGGGGCTGAAGCGGATGTCGCGAGTCGTGTGCCCGCCGGTCGAGGGCGCGAGCTGCGCCACCACCGTCTCCGGCCTGCCGGAGGCTTTCGTGGCGCCGGAGCGGTAGGCAAAGCGCACCACGCTGTTGTTGTCGGCGACGTAGACCCACCGCGGATCGGGGCCGGCGGGATAGAAGGCGATGCCGAACGGGCCGTCGAGGTCGGCGGCGAAGACGCTGTCGCCGGTCGCGCTGGCGGAACCCGGAACGGCGCGCAGCACGCGGATGCTGCCGGCGCCGGTCTCGGCGACGAAGACATCGCCGTTCGGCGCCACGCGGATCACGCGCGGCGCGTCGAGCCCGGAGCGGAAGCGCGTGACGGCGAAGCCCGGCGGCGCCACCGGCAGGGCGCCGGTCGGGATGGGCGCCTCCGACGGGCCGTTGCCCGCCGAGCGCGTGGCGTAAGGGGCCGGCAGTGCCGCGATGTCGATCTGGTGGTGGGCGCCTGGGTGGTCGCCGCGCCAACTCCCGTCGTCCGCGCGTGCCGCGGCGACCACCC
>CAXTQM010000286.1:0-3866 GCA_964246205.1 uncultured Beijerinckiaceae bacterium
CTGCTGACGGCCGAGCGCACGGCGCTGAACTTCCTCTGCCACCTCAGCGGCATCGCCAGCGTCACGCGCGGCATGGTCGAGGCCGTGGCGCATACGCGCGCGACGATCGTCGACACGCGGAAGACCACGCCGGGCCTGCGGGCGATCGAGAAATACGCCGTGCGGGTCGGTGGCGGCGGCAACCACCGCTTCGGTCTCGACGACGCCGTGCTCATCAAGGACAATCACATCGCGGTCGCTGGCGGCATCCGCCCGGCGATCGAGCGTGCCCGCGCCGGCGTCGGCCACCTCGTCAAGATCGAGCTCGAGGTCGACACGCTGGACCAACTCGCCGAGGCGCTGGAGGTCGGCATCGACGCCGTGCTGCTCGACAACATGGCGCTCGACATGCTGCGCGAGGCGGTGGCGTTGGTCGCCGGTCGCGCGATCACCGAAGCCTCGGGCCAGGTCAATCCGCAGACCGCCCCCGCCATCGCCGAGGCCGGCGTCGACCTCATCTCCGTGGGATGGCTGACCCATTCCGCGCCGGTGCTCGACCTCGGTCTGGATTTCGAGGCGGGGTGATCAGCGGCCGGCTTGGTCGATGGACGATCCACGAGTCGGCCGATCGCCATTCCGCCCGCGCGTTTTCGGACTATAACGGACCCATGTCCGAGCACGAGATCGACCGACGGCGTTTCGCCGACAGCAACACTACGACCTTCGCGCCTAAATGGTCGGCCGCGGAGATCGAGTGGTGGGCCGAGAAGATGCTTCGCCCTCACGGCCTCTATCCCGAGGATCTCGGCGAGATGCTGTCCGCCAGCGCCTGCGAGCCAAAGCACGTCCTGCTCACCGACCTTAAGCCGTCCCTCGACAGCTTCGTCATCAAGGTGACCGGACACTCTTCGGAAAGCGGAGAGATCTGGTGGCATCAGCGCAAGCTCGATCTGAAGGGTCGCCTGTTCGAGGCGCAGAGAATGATCGTGCCGCATGTCAATCAGGATCGGCGCAGGGGTAGGCTCCTCATTGCCGACCTCATCGACACCGCGGCACGACTGGGCATCCGGCGGATCGAGATCGAAGCCGAGGATGTCGGACGCTATGCCTGGGCTCGCTTCGGCTTCCTGCCCGACCGCACAGCGTGGAACTACCACGTCCGCATCGAGGCGCGCAGGAGGCTCCTGCGCTCGCGCGGCGAGATCGGCGACGAACGGTTCGCCTATTGCGCCAGCGTTCTGGACCAGGAAAATCCAGCGGCAATCCGCGAGGTCGTGTCCTGGACCGACGAGGTGCGGAGCTATTCCTCGCCGACGGATCGCGACGACCTGCCGAAGCCGACGACTCTCGGCAGGGCCTTAGTGTTAGAGGTTCAGGCGCAATGGTTCGGGTCGTTCGACCTGGACGACCCCGAAAGCATGGCCATCTTCGAGACTTCGTCGGACGCTGATGCGATGAAGCCCTACGACCCGATCGAGCATGCCCGGCGGCAGATGGTGCTGGCCGACCTCGTGCCGGACCCCGCCACCGACCCCGTCTTCATGGCGGCGGCCCGCGCCGCCGTCATTGCCGGCGGGAATATTCCGTGGAGCGACCGCCAGCGCGCGCGCCGCACCTACGGCGAAGCGGCGCCGGAACCTATACCTACGGCAGGTTCAGACGACGCGGCCGAACGGACCGATCTCGGAGGAGCCGTTTCTCCGAGTTAGAATTTTCTCAGGCCGCGGCCCTGGTCCGGCGCACGTGGGCGGCAAGCAGCGTCAAGGCCGTCGGCGTCATGCCCTCGATTCGGCCGGCCGCCGCCATGGTCGCAGGTCGCGCACGCTTTAGCCGGGCCCTGATCTCGTTCGACAGGCCGGGCATCGCCGAAAAGTCCAGCTCGGGCGAGATCGCCAGCGCCTCGTCGCGGCGTGCGGCGGCGATGTCGGCGGCCTGACGCTCAAGGTAGACGGCGTAGCCGGCGTCGATGGCGACCTGCCTGGCGGCGGCGGCCGACACGCCGCCGAGCGCCTCGGGCCAGATCGCCCGGAGCCGATCGAAGCCGAGTTCCGGGAAGCCGAGCAGCTCGTAGCCGCTGCGGCGGATACCGTCTTGCTTGATCGCCAGCCCATGGGCCGCTGCCTCGTTCGGCGTCAGGCTCAGCCCACGCAGTATTGCCTCGGCGCGCTCCAATGCCTCACGCTTGGCGGCGAAGGAACGGACCCGTTCCATCCCGACCAATCCCAACGCCTCGCCGCGTCGCGTGAGGCGCGCATCGGCATTGTCGGCGCGCAGCGTCAGCCGGTACTCCGCGCGCGAGGTAAACATGCGGTAGGGCTCGCTGACGCCGCGGCTGACGAGGTCATCGATCATCACGCCGATGTAGCTTTCGGCGCGCCCGAACAGCTCTGGCGGCAGCCCACCGGCGCGGCGCGCGGCGTTGAGCCCGGCGACCAGCCCCTGCGCCGCCGCCTCCTCGTAGCCTGTGGTGCCGTTGATCTGGCCGGCGAGATAAAGGCCGGGCACGCGGCGGGCCTCCAGCGCAGCGGTCAGCTCTCGCGGATCGAGGTAGTCGTATTCGATGGCGTAGCCCGGCTTGAGCACGGTGACGTTCGCGAGGCCCGGGATAGTGCGGAGGAAGCGGTCCTGCACGTCGGGCGGCAGCGAGGTCGAGATGCCGTTGGGGTAGATCGTCGGATCGTCGAGCACCTCGGGCTCAAGGAAGATCTGGTGCGAGCTGCGCTCCTTGAAGCGCACGACCTTGTCCTCGATCGAGGGGCAATAGCGCGGCCCCGCGCCGGTGATCGCGCCGGAATGCACCGCAGACAGCGACAGGTTGGCCTCGATGATGGCGTGGCCTGCCGCCGTCGTGTGGGTGACGTGGCAGTCGACCTGCGGGTTGGCGATGGATGTCGTGAGAAAAGAGAAAGGCTCAGGCTCGGCGTCGCCGGCCTGCCGCTCCAAGCCGGAAAAGTCGATCGTGCGGCCGTCGAGCCGCGGCGGCGTCCCGGTCTTCAGTCGCCCCAGCGCGAAGCCGTGCCGCGTCAGGCTGGCAGCGAGACGGACCGAGGGCGGGTCGTCGTCGCGCCCGGCCGGCCGTGTGGCCGACCCGCAATGGATCACGCCGTTGAGGAAAGTGCCGGTAGTCACCACGGCGGCAGAGCAGGCGAGCCGCCGCCCATCGGCGAGATGCACCGCCGCCACCGCGCCGTCGGCACCGATCTCGATCTCCGTTGCCTCATCCTCGACGATCGCCAGTCCCGGCGTCTCCGTCAGAACGGCCTGCATCGCCTCGCGGTAGAGACGGCGGTCAGCCTGGGCGCGCGGGCCGCGCACAGCGGCGCCCTTGGAGCGATTGAGCAGACGGAACTGGATGCCGGCGGCATCCGCCACGCGCCCCATCAACCCGTCGAGCGCATCGACCTCGCGCACGAGATGGCCCTTGCCGAGGCCGCCGATCGCGGGATTGCACGACATCGCGCCGATCGTGTCGCGGCGCTGCGTCAGCAGCACCGTGCGCGCACCGACGCGCGCCGAGGCCGCGGCCGCCTCGCAGCCAGCGTGGCCGCCGCCAATCACCACCACGTCGAACAAGGAGATCGCATCCATCGCGTGCTCCTAGCATCGCCGTCGCCGCTCGTCATCGCAGTCGCCTACCTCGGCGGCGGCAACCTGGAAGGCATCCGCTACTTCCCGACCATGACCTGGCCGCGGAGCTCGCCCTTGGGGTTCTTCTCGGTGTGAATGTTGAAGTAGGTCATGCCGTCGGTCAGGTTCTTGGCGTCAGTTTCGCTTAGCGTGATCTCGCCCTTGATCGGGCTCTTCACCGAGCCTTTGATCGGCACCTCGACGCCCGCCGACTTGCCCATCGGCGCGGGGGCGTGGAAATGCGCCATCGTCGCCGGGCC
>CAXTQM010000287.1:0-3848 GCA_964246205.1 uncultured Beijerinckiaceae bacterium
CGCTCGGCCATGCCGTCGATCCCGACGAGGTGGCGGCGGCGGTGCTCTACCTCGCAGAGGCGCGCTCGGTCACCGGGCAGTTCCTCGCCGTCGACTCCGGCCAGCACCTCGGAACGCGGGCCTAAAGGCTCAGCGCGCTGCTTCGGCCAGTTCGGCCCTGGCGACCGCCGGCAGCAATTCCTTCTGGATCGCCTCGTCGGTCAACGGGCCGACGATCTTGGCGGTGACGATACCTCTCCCGTCGACGACATAGGTTTCAGGCACGCCGTAGACGCCGAAGTCGATGCCGGTCAGGCCGTTGGTGTCGGCACCCACCGCCTTGAACGGATCGCCGTCGTCGGTCAGGAATCTTCGGGTGTTCTCGGGCTTGTCCTTGTAGGCGATGCCAACCAGCGGCAGACCCTGCTGCGACAGCTGCAGCAGCGCGGGCGCCTCCTCGCGGCAGGGACCGCACCATGAGGCGAACACGTTGACGACGGTGACCTTGCCGGCCTTGAGGTCGGCGGCCGACAGACCCGGCTTGGCGAGACCCTCGACGGGTGCCAGCGCGAAGGCCGGCACCGGCTTGCCGATCAGGGCGGAGGGCAGCCGCGAGGCGTCGCCGGCGTAGAGCCGCAGCAGGAACAGGCCTGCGAGCAGCAAGAACAGAACGACGGGAAGGTACACCAGCCAGACACGGCGCGGCAAAGCAGCCTGTGGCTCGCCCTCCTCCTCGATTTCGCTCACTCGCGATCGCGACCGCGCGCGCCGAAGCGCGACAGGTCTCGGCGTAGGCCGATGTAGTCGGTGGCTATGACCACGATCATCGAGGTCACCACGATGGCGGCGATGACGTAGGCGGCGACGATGAAGCCTATGTGGGGATCATGCTGCATGGGTCAGACTGCCGTTCCGACGGAGGCGCCGAACGCCGGCTCGTCGCGCTCCACGCTGCTCGCCTCAAGAATCGACAGGCGCCGCAGGCGTCTTCGCAGGATCTCGTTTCGGATGGCGGCGAGATGCAATGTGAAGAACAGCATGGTGAAGGCGAGCACCATGGTGAAGAGCGGCCAAAGCATCGGTTTGGCGACGGCCGAGCCGTCGAGACCGAAAGATGCCGCCTGATGCAGCGTGTTCCACCATTGCACCGAGAAGTGGATGATCGGAATGATCACCACGGCCGTCAGCGTGAAGATCGCGGCTGCCTTGGCTGCGCGGCCCGGATCCTCGAACACCTGCCACAGCGCGACGAGACCAAGATAGATAAGGAACAGGATAAGCACCGAGGTCAGGCGCGCGTCCCAGACCCACCACGTCCCCCACATCGGCTTGCCCCAGAGCGAGCCGGTGCTCAGGCAAATGAAGGTGAAGCCGGCGCCGAGCGGCGCGGCGGCCTTCTGCGCGGCGTCGGCGAGAGGGTGGCGCCAGACCAGCGTGCCGAGCGCGGCGACGGCCATGATCATGTAGACCATCATGGCGAGCCAGGCGGCCGGCACGTGAAGGTACATGATCATTACGGTGCGGCCCTGCTGGTAGTCGTCGGGGCTGAGATAGGCGAGAGTCAGGCCGACTGCGAACAATACGGCGGTACTGCCGGCGAGCCAGGGCAACAACCTGCCCGAGAGGCGCATGAAGCGCGCCGGGCTGGCAAGGCCGGCGAACCACGACAAGGACGAGCGGACGAGGGATGCGACGGCCATGCCCCTGTCTACGTCCGCAGCCACGGAGGTGCAATCATGCCTCGGCGCCGACGATCCCTTCCGATCGTCGCAGGATCAGGAAACGCGCCGCGCCATGTGCTTCTCGACGATCGCGAGGTTGCGGACGTTGGCCTTGAACCACGTGTCGGCCAGATCGCCGAGCAGCGGTGTCACACCGAGCAAAAGATCGAGCCCGACGTTGCCGGCCATGGCGGCCAGCGCGCGCTTGGGAAGACCCAGGCGTCGGCCCTCGTAGATGAAGTAGCTGGCGATGGCGGCATTGGCGACGTCGCCGACGACGGGCGCCAGCCCCACCAGCGTCGCGGCGCCGACGCGGTAGCCGCCGGGCAAGGTTACGGCGGTGTCGAAGATCCTGGCGATCCCGCGAAGGCGCTTCATCGTCTTCTCGACGTCGACGTCCTTCGCGGCGTCGTAACGGCCTGCAAACCCGGTGGCGGACGCGTTCATGGAACCGTTCTCCGGCCGGAGACGTCCGGCACGCAGTTAGAGGTGGGAAACGCTCTGCTGCGTTCAATGGGCGCGCCACGCGCCACCGCCCCGACAGCGCGCGCCACTAAAGCCGGCTGCAGTGCCGGCGCCATCCGCCGTGAGAGCTGGCGTCGCAGAACCGGCCTGTAGAGCTGCTTTTCGGCTTCGACGACCAGCACGCCGGCGCCCGGCAGCGCGAGCTGTGCCCCGATGCGCTCGAAGGCGGTCGACGAGCGCAGGAAAAGCTGGCGCCCGATCGGCGGCATGTACAGAGCCTCGGTCCAGTGCGTCGGCGAGAACAGCGTTTCGCGCAGCAGGTCGCGCAGCTGCGATCTCGAATACGGCTGGCCCTGTCCGAACGGCGTCGCATCGACGCGCGCCCACAGCCCTGCGCGGCTCGGCGCGACCGCCACGACCCGGCCGCCCGGCGTCAGCACGCGCCACACCTCCGCAAGCAGGTCGCGGGGATGCTCGGTGATCTCGAGCGAGTGGATCAGCAGCACGCGGTCGATGCAGCTGTCGGGCAGCGGCAGGGCCGTCGTGTCGACCAGCGCCGAGGCGGAGCGTCCGGCGGACGGCCAGTTCACCACGCCCTGTTCGGCCGGCATGAAGGCCATGACCCGCACTGCCTCTTCGCGATAGCCGTCGAGGAACGGGGCGGGATAGCCGATGCCGAGGACGGAGAAGCCGCAGCAGGAGGCGAAACGCTCGCGCACCAGGCGGCCGACGAGGCGTCGCGTCATGCCGCCGAGCGGCGTGGCGTAAAAGGTCCGCAGATCGACGACGTCGAGGGCCATGAAGCTCAGCTTGCCACAAGCCACACTGCCTTGCACCTGCGACAACGGGTACGCGCGGAAACCACCGCCGCAACGGCACATTGATGGGCGCCTTCCCGATCGGAGCCGCGTCGCATGGTTGCTCAAGTCCACCAATTCCTGTGTCTCAGCGACAATTACGGCGTGCTGCTCCATGATCCGGAGACGCGCGCGACGGCGACGATCGACGTGCCGGAAGCGGCGCCGGTGCTGGAAGCGCTCGAAGAGAAGGGATGGGACCTCACCGACATCCTGGTCACCCATCATCATGCCGATCACACGCAGGGCATTCCCGATGTGAAGCGGCAGTTCCCGAACGCCCGTATCGTCGGACCCGCGAAGGAAGCGGCGGAAATCGGCAAGCTCGATCGCGAGGTGTCGGAAGGCGACTACGTCGAGGTCGGATCGCTGAAGGCCAAGGTGCTGGAGACGCCCGGCCACACCAGCGGGCACATCGTCTACTGGTTCGAGGCCGACGACCTGCTGTTTGCCGGCGACACGCTGTTCGCGCTCGGCTGCGGCCGGCCTTTCGAGGAGCCGCCGCGGGTGCTCTACCGCTCGCTGATGAAGCTCGCGCGGCTGCCGGGTTCGGTCGAGGTCTATTGCGGCCACGAATACACGCAGTCGAACGCCCGCTTCGCGCTCGCCGTCGACGGCGACAACGACCTGTTGGTCGAGCGCGCTGCGGAGATCGAAGCGCTTCGAGCCAAAGGCGAGTTCACGTTGCCGACGACCATCGCGGTCGAGCGCGCGACCAACCCGTTCCTGCGCGCCGACGAGGCCGAACTCAAAGCGGCGCTCGGCATGGCCTACGCCGACGGCGAAGATGTCTTCGCTGCGCTCCGCGAGCGCAAGAATCGTGGCT
>CAXTQM010000288.1:0-3811 GCA_964246205.1 uncultured Beijerinckiaceae bacterium
TCCCGCATCTTGCAGGCGGAGGGCGACTCGTCCGAGCCGAAATCCGATTGCGAGACCAGCGCGATCTTCGGCTCGAGTCCAAAGCGGCGGACGTGCCCGGCGGCCATGCGCGCCATCTCGGCGAGGTCCTCGGCGCTGGGATCGTGGCGCACCTGGGTGTCGGTGATGAACAGCGGCCCCTTGGTGGTGATGAGCATGCTCATCGCCGAGAAGCCGGTGAGGCCCGGCGTCAGCCCCAGGATCTCGCGGATCGAGCGCAGACGCTTGTGGTAGCCGCCGATGATGCCGCAGATCATCGCGTCGGCGTCGCCGCGCTTCACCGCGATCGCCGCGATGATGGTGGCGTTGGTGCGCACCAGCAGCCGCGCCGACGCCGGCGTTATGCCCTGACGGCCCGCCGCATCGACGTAGGTCTGCACGTAGTCGCGGTACCGCGGATCGTCCTCGGGATCGATGACGAGGAAATCCTCGCCCGGCTTGATCGTCAGGCCGTGACGCGTCAGCCGAGACTGGATCACCTCGGGGCGGCCAATCACCAGGCATTCGGCGATGCCTTCCTCGCGGATGGTCTGGATGGCGGAGAGCACGCGGTCGTCCTCGCCGTCGGCGTAGATCACGCGCATGGGATTTTGCCGCGCGGCCTCCATCAATGGCTTCATGATGAAGCCGGAGCGGAACACGAAGCGCGACAGCCGATCCTGGTAGGCGGCGAAATCCTCGATCGGCTTGCGCGCCACGCCGGAGTCCATGGCGGCCCGAGCCACCGCCGGCGCGATACGCAGGATGAGCCGCGGGTCGAATGGCGAGGGGATCAGGTTGTCCTTGCCGTAGAGCCGGGTCTCGCCGCCGTAGGCCGCCGCCACAGCGTCCGAGGGCGGCTCCTGCGCCAGCTTGGCGATGGCGTGGACGGCAGCGAGCTTCATTTCCTCGTTGATCGCCGAAGCCGAGACGTCGAGCGCGCCGCGGAAGATGTAGGGGAAGCACAGCACGTTGTTGACCTGGTTGGGGTAGTCCGACCGGCCGGTGCAAATCATCGCGTCGGGGCGCGCCGCCAGCGCCTCGGCCGGCTCGATCTCGGGATAAGGGTTGGCCAGCGCCATGATCAGCGGTTTCGCCGCCATCGCGGCCAGCATCTCCCTCTTGAGCACGCCGCCGGCGGAGAGGCCGAGGAAGATGTCGGCGCCGCCGATTACCTCGGAGAGGGTCCGCGCCGCAGTCCGCCGGGCGTAGTTCGCCTTGCGCTCGTCCATCAGCGTCGTGCGGCCCTCGTAGACGACGCCCTCGATGTCGGCGACGAAGATGTTCTCGTGCCGCGCGCCCAGCGTCACCAGCAGGTCGAGGCAGGCCAGAGCCGCCGCGCCCGCGCCCGAGGCCACGATCCTGGCCGTCTCGATCGACTTGCCGGCGAAGGCGAGCGCATTGGTGACGGCGGCCGAGACGATGATCGCCGTGCCGTGCTGGTCGTCGTGGAACACCGGGATCTTCATGCGCTCGCGCAGCACGCGCTCGACCTCGAAGCATTCCGGCGCCTTGATGTCCTCGAGGTTGATGCCGCCGAAGGTCGGCTCCAGCGCCGCCACCACCTCGATCAGCTTCTTGGGATCGGCGGCGTCGACCTCGATGTCGAAGACATCGATGCCGGCGAATTTCTTGAAAAGCACCGCCTTGCCTTCCATCACCGGCTTGGAGGCGAGCGGGCCGATGTTGCCGAGGCCGAGCACGGCGGTGCCGTTGGAGAGCACGGCGACGAGGTTCTGGCGGATGGTCAGCCCATCGGCCTCCGCGGGGTCGGCCGCGATGGCGAGGCAGGCGGCGGCGACCCCCGGAGAGTAGGCCAGCGCGAGGTCGCGCTGGGTGGCGAGCGGCTTGGTCGGCTGGATCTCGAACTTTCCGGGGCGTGGCACACGATGGTAGGCGAGCGCGGCCGACGCGAGGTCGGAGGTGATCGGATCGGGCATCGAGCGCCTTGAGTGGGTTGGCGGAGGGCGACACTTAGGCCCGCACCGCTTGGGCGTCCATCGTGGCGCTCGGTGTCGGAGCGACAGTCGACCTAGCGCCTTCGCGTTCGCACGTAGCCTTGTGCGCGGTTCAGTCGGGATCAACGAGCGCCTGAAAGCGCTTGAAGTCCGAAGCCAGACCCGCAACCAGACGTCCAGCCGCTCGCAAGGCGGGTTGCGCACGTTGCGCCTTTAAATCTTCGTAGCTTCGCATTGCCCGGTGCGAAAGCGCCGGGTCTCGTCGAGGTCGCGCGCGACAGCCGGCGACAGCAGGGCAGGACGGGCTCGCGCCGAGCCGTTATCCTTGGCGAGCCGTCCGATCAGCGTTCGATGGCAGTCGTCGCCGACCGGCGCCTCCTTCCCGAGGATGCGCAGCACACGCTGCATAGCGACCTCCGCAGAGGTGTGCCCCGCCTGCAAGGCATGCATCAGCGCCATGCTGTCGCGATAACCCTCGATGCCGGGTGCCTCGAAACGTCCGTGCGCAAAGAGCGCCTGGGCATTGGCGAAATGTTTGACGGCCGATGCGACGTCGGCATCCACGTCCGACCATCGCGCGTCGCTCACGGGATCCTTCTTCCGTCACGTCTGACGCGCGCCAGGAGCGGCTCGGATACTTCCGGCCTAAGATGTACGTCGTGCCGCAAGCCGTTGCGTGCGCAGAGGTCCTCGGCGAAATCGCGGGCCGCGCGCAGATGCTCTTCCGGGCCCTCGATCATCACGTCCAGATCGCTCGAAACGACGAAGTCGCCGCGTGCGAAAGAGCCAAAAATCACGAAATCGACACCCGTGCGCCGCGCATAGTCCCCGAGGCCTACCGTCACGGTGGCGGCGGCAGACGCCAAACGCGCCAGGTCCTCCGCCCGACGCTCCGCGATTGTCACCAGCCTCAAGTGCGTCTCCTAACTTCGATAGGCGGGCACCAGATGAAAGTGCGTCGGCTATTCCGCGGCGGCGTTGGTCGTCGCACCGACGCCGAAGCGTTTCTCGATGTACTGCTCGACCAGCACCTTGAAGTCGGCGGCGATGTTGGGTCCGCGCAGCGTCATCGCCTTCTTTCCGTCGATGAAGATCGGCGCGGCCGGCGTCTCGCCGGTGCCGGGCAGCGAGATGCCGATGTCGGCGTGCTTCGACTCGCCGGGCCCGTTCACGATGCAGCCCATCACGGCGACGTTCAGCACCTCGACGCCCGGATAGCGCGTCTTCCACTCCGGCATGGACTTCACAATGTCGTCCTGAATGTCGCGGGCGAGTTCCTGGAACACGGTCGAAGTGGTGCGGCCACAGCCGGGACACGCCGCGACCTGCGGCACGAAGGTGCGGAAGCCCATGGTCTGCAGGATCTCCTGCGCGACCTTCACCTCGGTGGTGCGGTCGCCGCCGGGCTCGGGCGTCAGCGAGACGCGGATCGTGTCGCCGATGCCTTCCTGGAGCAGGATGCCGAGTGCGGCCGACGAGGCGACGATCCCCTTCGAGCCCATGCCGGCCTCGGTCAAGCCGAGATGGAGCGCGTAGTCGCAGCGCGCCGCCAGCATCTTGTAGACGGCGATGAGCTGCTGCACCGCCGAGACCTTGGCCGACAGGATGATGCGGTCCTTGCCCAGGCCGAGTTCCTCGGCGCGACGGGCCGACAGCAGCGCCGATTGCAGCATAGCCTCACGTGTCACCGCGCCCATGTCCTTGGGCTGCGCCAGCGCCGCATTCTCGTCCATGAGGTGCGTCAGCAATTCCTGATCGAGCGAACCCCAATTGGCACCGATGCGCACCGTCTTGCCGTATTGGATCGCCTTCTCGACAATGGTCGAGAACTGCGT
>CAXTQM010000289.1:0-3803 GCA_964246205.1 uncultured Beijerinckiaceae bacterium
GGCCGGAACTTCACCGCGTTGTTCAGCAGGTTCAGCAGGATTTGCTGGATGCGCGAGCGGTCGCCGAGCAGGCCTTCGGGCAACTCCATGTCGATCGTGGCCACGATTTCGAGGGTCTTGCGAGTGGCCATGCCGCGCACGATCGAGAGTGCGTCGGCGATCACCGTGCGAGGCGCGAAGGCCACCTGCTCGATCTCGATCGCGCCCGCTTCGATCTTGGAGAAGTCGAGGATGTCGTCGATCACCGTCAGCAGCGCCGCGCCGGACGAGGCGACGATCTCGGCGTGCCGGCGTAGTTCGCCGGCGAGCGCGACATTGTCGAGCATCAGACCGGTGAAGCCGATGATGCCGTTCAGCGGCGTGCGGATCTCGTGGCTCATGGCGGCGAGGAAGTCGGACTTGGCCTGGTTGGCGATCTCGGCCTGGCGCCGCGCCGCCTCGGCCGTCTCCATCGCAGCCACGGTGGCCTGTTCGGCCGCCTTGCGCTGCCGGAAGTCGCGCAGCACGGCAATGGTGCCGTTCGCCACGCCGTTCTCGATGTAGGGACAGGCGTCCGCCTCGATCCAGATCCACTCGTCGTCGGCGTGCCGCAACCGGAACTCGAGGCCGGAGTAGCTGCCGCCTATGGAAGGCAGCCATTGCGGCACTCGGGCCGCCAGCGCCGCGCGGTCTTCGTCGTGGAGATTGTCAAGCAGCGACGTACCGATCAACGCTTCCGGCGTGCGGCCGAGTAGCCTGGCGCTGCCGGGGGATACAAAGGCGACCCGACCGACCGTGTCGATGCGGATCAGGACGTCCGTCACGTTTTGCGATACCAGGCGATAAAGTCGCTCGCTCTCGGCAAGCGAGCGCTCGGACGCGCGGATGTGCGTGATGTCCATGAACACGCCGAAAATCGAGTTGACCTTGCCGCTCTCGTCCCTGCCGCAGATGGCGCGTGAGATGACATCGCTGCTGTCTCCGTTGGGGCGGATCAGCCTGGCCTCGTACTGCCAGCCTTCGCCGTTCGCCATCGCCGTTTCGATCAGGTGGGCGACGCGCGCGCGATCCTCCGGTGCGAAGGCCTCGATCGCCTTGTTGAGCGGCGGCACGCCGCCGGCCGGATCGAGGCCGTAGATGCGGAAGATCTGGTCCGACCAGTACAGCGTGCCGGAACTGGTCAGCCGCCAATGACCGATGTTGGCGATATCGCCGGCGAGTTCCAGCATGGCGCTGCGGTCGGCCGTCTCGAGGTCGCGGCCGTAACGACTGCGAAGGTCGCGGGCAGCGAGCAGCGCCGTCGCGGCGATGGCCAGGAGCGCGCCTCCGAGCAGGACCATGGAGCCATTGCCGACCGCCTCCGCGACACGCGGGCGCAACTGCAGCAGGGCGGCGAGCGTCATCAGCACGATGGCAAAGACCACGCCGACGATCATCTTGAAGTTGCGAATGTTTCGGGGAACGTACAGCAACGCGGTCAGCGCCGCGAGACCAGCACCGAGCAGGGTCGCATAGCACCAAGCCGCGTCGAACATGTGGGTCGTCAACCCGTAGTGCTGAGGCCGGACAGGCCATCACCTTGCAAGCCCGTACTACTGCGAATGCTGGCATTGCGCGGCGGGATGGCGCATGGACGGTTGCGTAGACGGATCATCGCGCGGTTCTCTGCACCTCGACAATCTGCGACATTTCGATGGGAATGATTAACGAAACATTAAGCCAAGAGGCGATGGGAGGCGAAAGACCGGCGCGGGTCGCGTCCGCGCGTCTACGATGAGGTCGGGCATCTACACCTCGCCGCCAGCAGTCACGCCGCCGCTCGAAGCCTGCTACTTCTATCATACCACGAACATTCCCGGGTACGGTCGCGTCGAGGGGGAATGGGATCTTGCGCCCGGCATCGACGCCTATCTCGGCCACGTCGACTTCGCCGGCCGCACGGTCCTCGACGTTGGCGCGGCGACCGGTTTCCTGTCCTTCCACATGGAACGCGCAAGCGCCCGGGTGATCTCTTACGACCTCTCGCCAAACCAGGGATGGGACATCGTGCCGCTCTCCGGCCTCGACGCGGCCGAGCATGCGCGCGTGCGCAAGCAACACATCGAGGCGATCAACGACGGCTATTGGCTCTGCCACCGGGCCGAAAGCTCGGCGGCGCGGATGGCTCACGGGACGGTCTACGCCATTGATCCTGCCCTGGGCCCGGTCGATATTAGCGTCTTTGGCAGCATCCTGCTGCACCTACGCGACCCATTCCTGGCTCTTCACAGCGCCCTGCGTCTCACCACCGAGACGGTGATCATCGCCGACATCCTGCCCGGTGCGCACCCGCTGTCGCGATGGACCAGCCTGCTGCTCGGTCGCGCGCAGCAATTCAAGCCTCGCTTCGCGCGCACAGCACCTTGGGAGACGTGGTGGAACCTGCCGCCGGCGCTGGTGGTGGAGTTCCTGGGCGTTCTCGGCTTCGAGAAGACGGTTGTGACCTACCACTCGCAGCTGCTGAAGGGCCGCCGCATGCCGATGTACACGGTGGTCGGGACCCGGACCCGACCGACCATCCCGCTCAACGAAGACCGCGGCGGTTAGCGCCCCGGCTCGATCACGGTGCGGCCCTCGAACGTCTCGAGCGCCGGCTTTGCGGCGAGGATCTGGTCCATCGTCCGCGCCGGCTCGGCGCAGCCGGCCTCGCCGACAATGCGCGCCGGCACGCCGGCGACCGTCTTGTTGTGCGGCACCGGGTGGAGCACCACGGAGCCGGCGGCGATGCGGGCGCAATGGCCGACCTCGATGTTGCCGAGAATCTTCGCGCCCGCGCCAATCAGAACGCCATGGCGCACCTTGGGATGGCGGTCGCCCATGTCCTTACCGGTACCGCCGAGCGTCACATCCTGCAGCATGGACACGTCGTCCTCGATCACCGCGGTCGAGCCCACCACCAGCCCGGTGGCATGGTCGAGGAAGACCCCCTTGCCGATGCGGGCCGCCGGATGGATGTCCGTCTGGAACACAGCCGAGGAGCGGCTCTGCAGGTAGAAGGCGAAATCGTGCCGGCCGGCCTTCCACAAGGCGTGGGACAGCCGGTGCGCCTGGATGGCATGGAAGCCCTTGAAGTAGAGGATCGGCTCGATCACTCGAGTGCAGGCCGGATCGCGGTCGACCACCGCGAGCAGGTCGGCGTGGAACGCCTGCGAGAAGCTTGCATCGCTTTCCACCATGTCGGCGAAGGCCTGGCGTATGAGGTCGCTGGGCACGTCCTGATGCGACAGGCGCGCGGCGACGCGGTGGATCACCACGCTCTCCAGCGAGGCGTGGTTCAGCACCGTCGAATAGATGAAGCCGGCGACCTCCGGCTCGCGACGGATGATCTCCTCCGCCTCGCCGAGCATGCGGGCGAAGACGGGATCGCCGTCGCCGCGAAACGGAACGACTTTGGCGCCGCCTCCCGAGGACATGCTTTGGGGCTTGCCGCTCATACGCACCTTCCGGTTACACCTCGAAGCCCGCGAAAACGTGCTCCGCCGAGCCCAGCATATAGGCGTTTTATTTTCGTTCATCGAGGAAGGCGAGCACGGCCTCCTTGTAGGCGCGGTCGCCGACGGCGCGATTATGGTCGCGCCCTGGAATGTGGAGGACCTGCGCGTGTGGCATCAGCGCCGCCAGGGCATCCGGATCGCCGGCGATGTCGTCGTGGTCGCCGACCGCCACGAGCACCGGGCAGGCGATCTGCGCCACCTCTTCCACCGGCATCATCTGGCGGGCGCCGCGAATGCAAGCGGCGAGCGCCCGACGGTCGCTGCGGGTGGCGTCGGCGAAGGCGCGGAACA
>CAXTQM010000290.1:0-3778 GCA_964246205.1 uncultured Beijerinckiaceae bacterium
GCCCGACGCGGCCGCCGTGGCCGATCCCGCGCCAGCCCAGCATGGCCAGCGCCTCGGCCCCGGCGACCGAGCGGAAGGCGCGGCGCGTGCCAAACAGCATCGAGGGGCGGAAGTCGGCGACCAGCAACACGGAGCGCTCGCGCTCGTCGAAATAGGTCTTGGTGTGCGGCACGCCGGTGCGGGCGGTGGCGTTCTGGTCGAGGTGGCGGATGTCGTCGCCCTCGACCCACGGGCGCACGTCGTGCACCTCGAGCCCGCGCCCGCGCCGCTTGTGGATGATGTCGCCCGGCATGGTCGAGCGCGGCAGGGTGCGGATGTCGCGCATGCGCGAGGCGAGGTGGCGCAGGTCGAGCAGCACCTGCGTGTCGAGGTCGACGCCGGGGGTCATTGCTCCTCCCCCATAGAACGGAGGAGAGCCGCAGCTTCAATCTTCGTCATTCCAGGGCGGCGCAGCCGAACCCGGGACCGGTGCGCCTCACAGCTTACCGGACAGCCGGAAGCACACCGATTCCGGGTTCTCGCTGAGCTCGCCCCGGAATGACGACCCTCGTTCATCACACGGCGTGGATGCGGTCGAGGAACTCGCCGATCACCCGGCGCGGGGTGGCGCCGTCGGCGGTGGCCCGCCAGGTCAGGATGGTGCGGTGCGAGAGGATGTCGCCGGCGAGGTCGGCGACGTCGCCCGGCACGACATGGTCGCGCCCGGCGAGCCAGGCCTTGGCCTTGGCCGAGGTGGCCAGCGCCAGCGTGCCGCGCGGCGAAGCCGGATGCTCGACCTTCGCGGACGCCTCGGCGTGCATGGTCTCGCGCGGCGCGGTGACGAGGCGCACGATGTAATCCTTCACCGCCGGCGACAGGAACACCGCCATCGCCGCCTGCTGCGCCGCGACGATCTCGGCCGCGCCGATCGGCGCGATGGTGGCGGCATCGGTGCCGCCGGCCTCGCCCTCGACGAGGTCGAGGATGAGCCGCTCCGTGGCGGCATCAGGCAGGGTGACCTCTACCTTGAGCATGAAGCGGTCGAGCTGCGCCTCGGGCAGCGGGAACGTGCCCTCGTGCTCGATCGGGTTCTGCGTCGCCACCACCATGAACGGCTCTGGCAGTTTGTGGGTCACGCCGGCGGCGGTGACTTGGTGCTCGGCCATCGCCTCGAGCAGCGCGGACTGCACTTTGGGCGGGGCGCGGTTGATCTCGTCGACCAGCACCAGCGAGTGGAAGATCGGCCCCGGCACGTATTCGAACGTGCCCTTGTCCGGCCGGAAGATCGAGGAGCCGGTGAGGTCGGCCGGCATCAGGTCGGGCGTGCACTGGATTCGCGCGAACGGCGCGTGCAGCCCCTGCGCCAGCAGCTTCACCGCGCGGGTCTTGGCCAGGCCGGGCGCGCCTTCGACCAGGAGGTGTCCGCCGGCGAGCAGCGCGATCATCAGCCGCTCGACGAGATGCGTGCCGCCGATCAGGCGCGCTTCCATGTAGGTCTTGAGGTCGGCGAACCGCCGCTGGACGTCGGAGCCTTGGTCGCCAGACCCGTCGCGTTCCACGGCGTAGAGCCCGGTATCCGACCGCATTCGCATCTCCCGGCGCCGCGGCGGTCCTCTCTCCGGGACCTTGGCCGCCGGCCCGCTCCCGCGGACCTGTCAAACGCGCGTCATCAATGCGCCGGCCCCAGCGGGCCTGTCAATTGCGCGGGAGCGGCTCCTGCGGCACCTCGGCGTTTGACCGGCCCCGCGGCTCGGCTAGTCTGCCAGCCGAACGTCGACGGCCGCAAAGGCCGCGACAAGTCGGGAGGATCGCCTTTGCGTCTCGCCACCGCCACCATGGCGCTCGTGCTCCTCGCCGCCGCGGCGGTCCTGCCCCCCGGCGCCGCGCGCGCCGACGACCGGCAGGAGGCCTGCAAGAAGGCCATGAACGACCGCATCCAGGTCTGCACGGACGATTGCACCTCGCGCGCGCTCTCCGCCGCCTCCGACTACGTCGACACCAACCACAACGTGAAGTTCGGCTGCCTCAAGGGCTGCGCGATCCGCCAGGTCATGCAGATGAAGGCCTGCCGCGAGGATGGCGCCAGCGGCGACGTCGAGACCAACAGGTAGTCGGCGGCCTGTCGAGCGCGCCCCCGGTTCACGGCAGCACGGCAAAGACGCGGGCGGGGAAGCCGAGGCCGCGCTCGGGCTTGGGCCAGCTCGCCACCAGCACGGCGCCTGTCGCCGGCAGCTTGTCGAGGTCGGCCATGACCTCGATCTGCCAGTGCCCGTGGCCGAGCACGTAGCGCTCGGAGGTCATCTCCGGCGTGACGTCGGTGTCCATGGCCTCGTGCCCGATCGCCGTGACCCCGCGCTGCTCGAACAGGATCTTCAGCGTGTCAGCCCGCCACGCCGGGAACGGTGTCCGCCCGAAGCGCGCGGGGTCGCCCCAGTCCTTCGACAGGTCGGTGCGCAACGCGGCGAAGGCGCCTTTCGGCACGCGACCATGGGCCTTCTCCCAGGCCGCAAGGTCGTCGGGCGAGAAGGCGTGGGCGGGATCGGCGGCGAGGTAGGGGGTGTCGTCGAGCACCACGAGGGGCAGGATCATCTCGTCGAGCGGGATCTCGTCGAGGTACCTGCCGTCGGGCGCGAAATGCGCCGGCGCGTCGACATGCGTGCCGTACTGCCCCACCATCGCGTAATAGGTGGCACGGAAACCATCGTGGGCGATGGTGTAGGCCTCCAGCGTCTTCGGGTCGACGGCGGGCGTGAACCGCGCCTGCCCGAAGCCCGACCACACCGGCGTCTTCGGCCCGAAGGTATGGGTGAGGTCGACCTTGCGGTGCGCCTGGAGGGTGGCGAGCGCGTCGGCCAGCGAGGTCTCGGCGCAGGCCGGCGTCGCGAGCAGAATGGCGGCGAAGGCGAACGGCAGCTTGGCGGGCATGGCACGAGCCTCTCGGAGAGCCAGGGCGAGCCGCGCTTTTTCCTCCGGCCTGGAACAACGCCGAACCGTCCGAGCCGCAGGTCGCCCGGCATGGGCATTGGCGATCAAAAACGATCGCTCGTCAACGGCGTCGGGAAAGGCCGATGTGCAAAGCATTGCAGGGACGGTCGGTCCAAATGCGGCGATGCCGTCGTGCCCGCGCCTCAGCTCCCGCGAGAAGCCGGAGGTCGACGCGCGACCAGCTCGTCAATGGCACTGCGCCTCGACCATGTCGAAGACGGCGACTCCGTCCATTCCGGTCTTGCCGTCGCGCGCGAAGCGCTCGCCTGGCGCCAAGCCAATGCTCTTGGAGACGCCATCCTTCACGGCTGCGAGCCGCACCGCCTTGGTGACCACCCAGTCGCCGTTCTTCGCGTGCTCGAAGGCCGAGCAGTCCACCGATTGCGCGAAGCCCGCGGTCGACGCCAGCGCCGCGCACACCGCGACGGCCGTAGCAAGGACGATGCGCTTCATGATGGTCCACTCCCGCGAGACCACACAGGCGTAGCGCATCCGCACGTCGGATCGATGACGACGCGAGCCCTCGACGCCCGCCGTCGCTGCCGCTAGCCTCGCCGCCATGCCGCCGCGCCTCGCCGAGCCCGTCCTGCCGCCCGACGGCCGCCAGTCCGAGACGGCGCTGCTGATCGCGCGGGGCACGCGGCGCTATTTCAGGGCACGCGGCTTCGCCACGGTGACGGAGATGGCGCTGCGCTCCGGGCGCCGTGCCGACGTGGTGGCGCTCGGTGGCGACGGCGGCCTGCACATCGTCGAGATCAAGAGCTCCGTGGCCGACTTCCGCGCCGACCTGAAATGGCGGGACTACCGGCTGCAC
>CAXTQM010000291.1:0-3755 GCA_964246205.1 uncultured Beijerinckiaceae bacterium
CCGGCGAGTTGCGCATGATCCAGTCGCGGATGTTGTGGATGTTGCGGCCGGTGGAAAGGTCCATCACCGTGTCCGCGCCCCAGCGGATCGACCAGACCAGCTTCTCGACCTCCTCCGCCACCGAGGACGTCACGGCCGAGTTGCCGATGTTGGCGTTGACCTTCACCAGGAAGTTGCGGCCGATGATCATCGGCTCCAGCTCGGGGTGGTTGATGTTGGCCGGGATGATGGCGCGGCCGCGCGCGATCTCCGAGCGCACGAACTCCGGCGTGACGAAGGCCGGCAGCTCGGCGCCGAAGCTCTCGCCGTCGGCCAGCGCCACCTCTGCGCCCTCGAGCGCCTGCTGGCGGCCGAGGTTCTCGCGGTGGGCGACGTAGATCATCTCCTCCGTGATGATCCCCACCTTGGCGAACTCGTATTGCGTGACGAGCTGCCCCGTCGCGGCGCGCAGCGGCGCCGTCACCGCCGGGCAGGCCGGCACGAGCTTGTCGGCGCCGACGTTGCCGTTGTCCTCGGGGCGGACGGCGCGGCCGTCGTAGGGCTCGTAGCCGCGGCCGGCGAGCCAGGAGCGGGCGTGCGGCAGGCCGGCGGAGAGGTCCACCGTGTAGCCGGTCTCGGTGTAGGGGCCCGAGGCGTCGTAGACGCGCACCGGCGGCTCTTTGGCGCTAGGATCGAGCGAGATCTCGCGGAACGGCACGGCGATGGCGGCGGTGCCCTCGACATGGTGGTAGACCTTGGCCGAGCCGGGCAGCGGGCCGGTGGTGACGCTCTGCGGCACGAGCGTGTCGGGCATCCGTTGGACAGACTTGGGCTGGTAGTTCATGTGCGATCTCCGATGGAGAGCGCGAGAGGCTGGCGCTGCCGAGGGCGTCCGCAACGGCCGGTCCCTGCGCTGGCATTACCCAGGTTCAGGTTCGAAGGGTATGATCTCAGCCGTCCCGCCTCGCGGCGGGGCAGCACCCCTGTGGCTCGGCGAAGACGCTAGCCCGGAATCCGGGTGCTCGCAAGCTGAGCCGCGGCGGCGCCCGCTCGGCCGCAGAGCCCGAGCGATCTCACCCGAACAGGTGATGCGGGGCCGCCAAAAATGCCGTTCCTGGCGATGGCGTCGCGGGTTCGCTTCGCGGGTGCGGAGGCTGTCATGTCCCTCTATTCGCTCGACGGCATTCTGATTTCGGCAGACCACGAACGATATCGACTGCCGATCCTCTTCCTCGTCTCGCTCGGCTTGCTGCTCGGAGGGACGCTCTGTGCGGCCATCGTGCACGCGCCCGCCCAGGCCGACGAGACGATCGCGTTCTTCGGCCCTTAGAGCGCACCGTTTGGCCTCACATGGCACTCGCTTGCAGAGGAGTTGGCATGCCGACAGAGCTCGTTCCCCGCGCCGACCGACGCCCGTCGCTTCTGCCGATTTGCCTCGTGCTCGCGCTCTACGCGGCCATCTTGGTCGCGAAATGCCGATGCGGTGACATCGTGCCTGATCTGATGATGGTGGCCGCGCCCTGATCAGAGCATCCGCACCAGCTTGGCGACGCATTCGACCTGGTTGGCCGAGCCGGTCTTGGCCAACACCGCCTTGAGGTGGCTGCGCGCCGTCTCGTGGGCGATGCCGACCGCGCGGGCCGCCCGGACGAGATCGCAATGTTCCGCGAGCGCCGACGCCACGCGGGCTTCCGCCGGTGTGAGCCCGTACGTGGCGCGCAGGACCTCGACGCGAGGGGCCGCGGGCGCGAGGTCGTCGAAGACGACCAGTGCGGCGGCCAGCGGGAACAGGAGGCTCGCGCTGGGCGGCAGGGGTATTCCCCTGGCCAGCACCTTTCCGCCGCCGGAGGATGTCAGGAGGATGGGGTCGCCGCCGCGCTCGGCGCCGGGCGCATTGCACACCAGACGCTCGATCAGCGCGGTCCAGGCGGCTTCGTCGCGCGCCTCGCTCGCGTGGAGCCGACCGTGCCGCTGCCGCAACACGCGCGGCACGATCCGCTCCGCCGTGCCGTTGAGGTGCAACACGGACTTGTCTCGCGCGATGATCGCGGCGGCTTGGCCGCGGCCCTCGAAACCGTCCACCAACGCTTGGCGCAGGCGCGCGTCCATTGCCGGCACGAACGACATGACGCGGCGCAGGACGCGAAACGCGGCGTCGAGCTGGCGGAGCTCGTCGTCATGGAAAGGCTCGCGCCTGAAGTCCCGCTCGACCGAGATCAGGACCTGCTGGCGGTCGTGACGCAGCAGCGGGGAGCCGGCGAACCAGCCCATGTCGAACTTGCGCAGCAAGTCGTCCCGGAACTCCGCGTTGCGCCTGGCGAGGACTTCGTCGTGCATGAAGTCGGCGTCGCTCGTCGTCCCCGGGCCCGGCGGTCGGATGAAGCGAGGATTGTTGGCAGGCCATTCCGACGCGAGGAAGGCCTCCATCGCTGCCGCGCAGCCGTCGCTGACGATGACGGCCTGCTCCTCGCCGCCGTTAAGAAGGACGACGGCGCCCGTGCACGCCGCGGCATCCGCGATGGAGCCGAGCACCCGCGTCCACTGCTCGGGATCGAGCGCCGCCTCGAAGCAGGCGTCGACGGCGTGGGCGAGGGCATGACCATCGAGGGACTGCGGCATGGCGTAGAACCCTCAATCATTTCCACGTTATAGCCGCTTGGCCGGATGCACTATTCGACGGAAGTTGTAGGTGTCTTCGGTTTTCCTTTTCAGTCGAGCGGGCCTGTTCTGCGATGGTCCGGCATGCCGAAGGCCGGGCGCCGACTTCGGCCGGGCTCGGGAGCACCGACGCCTGCCGAGCCGATCGAAGTCGAACTTGCTCCGCTCCTCCGACGAGGCGTCCAAGGCGAAGCTTGTCAAAGCGCGTGTGATGCCGATGCTTGTGTAACGGGCAGCGTCGAACCTCAGCCCGCGAGAAACCGCCGGAACGCGTCGAGCGTGACGTCGGAGACGTAATGCTCGATGCCCTCGGCGTCGGCCTCGGCCGCCTCGGCCGGCACGCCCAGCGCCTTGAGGGTGGCGAGCACCACCTGGTGGCGCGCCTTGACTCGCTCGGCCATGGCGGCGCCTGCCGGCGTCAGGAACACGCCGCGGTAGGGCCGCGCCACCACCAGACCGTCCCGCTTCAGGCGGGTCAGGGCCTTGGCGGCCGGCGGCGGGGTGACGCCGAGGCGCCGCGCGATGTCGGCGGTGCGCGCCTCGCCGTATTCCACCGCGAGGTCGGCGATGAGCTCGGCGTAATCCTCGTGGACGGCCGCCGCGCGGGCGTGGCGCGCGCGCTCGAAGCGGTCGGCGACGCCGGCCTCGCCATGGACAGGAGCCGAATCCAACTCTGCGGCTGATGCGGGGCGAGCGGCCAAGCGGCGCGACCTTTCCTGTACGACGCGACGACTATGCAGCCGCGGCCAAGAATCGCAACACGACCATCGTTCGACGAGACGGGACTGACGATCCAAGCCCGTTGACATGAATGAAGCCGTGGCTTCATCTAAGGTGGCAAGCTTCCGGCGAGAACGCTGCACCCAGGATTCCGCGATGCCGACCCTGACGCAGCGCACCGACGCCGCGATGCGCGACGTGCTGGCCGGTCGGCCGCGGCCGTTCGCACCGCTGCTCTTCGTCGGCCCGGCGGTGGTCGCCTCGATCGCCTACATGGACCCCGGCAATTTCGCGACGAACATCCAGGCCGGCTCCAAATACGGCTACGCGCTGCTCTGGGTGGTGGTGGCGGCCAACGTCGTCGCCATGCTGTTCCAGGCGCTGTCGGCCAAGCTCGG
>CAXTQM010000292.1:0-3733 GCA_964246205.1 uncultured Beijerinckiaceae bacterium
GTCGGCCATGAGGTCGATGCGGTCGCCGCCGTCGAAGAAGCAGCGCCACTGCGGGTCGAGCCGGCGCAGGTCCATGTAGTCCGCCACGCGCTTGCCGCCCTCGGCGAAGATGCGGTCGAGCACCGCCGGCACGGTGAGGATGGTCGGCCCCATGTCGAAGCGGAAGCCGCCCTCCTCCAGCAGCGCCGCCTTGCCGCCGAGCCAGTCGTTCTTCTCGTAGAGCGTGACCTCGTGGCCGCGCGCGCTTGCCACGCAGGCTGCCGCCAGGCCGCCGAGCCCGCCGCCGACCACGGCGATGCGGCGATGGCCGGTGGGCATCGCATGCACGTTCATCGGGCGTCTCCCTGGGCCGCCTTGCGGGCCAACATCGTATCCAGTGCCGGCTCGGCGGCAAGCGTCCGGCCGGTCCGGCGACGCCCGAACAGGCGCGGCGTCTCGCCGACCCGCGCGAAGTCTTCCAGAAGCAGGCGCGCGGTGATGCGTGCGCCTTCGTAGATCACCGGCAGGCCCGAGCCTGGATGCGTGCCGCCGCCGACGAGGTAGAGGCCGCGGCCGAACCGGTTGTGCGGGCGGAAGAACAGCATCTGCCTGAGGTCGTGCGACAGGTTGAAGGTCGCGCCCTGATAGACGCTGTACTGGTCGCGCCAGTCGCGCGGGTCGACGATGCGCTCGTAGACGATGCGCTCGCGGATGTCGGGCAGGCCGATCAGCGCGAGCCGGTCGAGGATTAGGTCGCGGAAGCGGCCCTGCTCCTTCGCCCAGTCGATGCCGGCGCGCAGGTTTGGCACGGGCGCCAGCACGTAGAGGCTGGTGTCGCCGGGCGGCGCCATACCGCCGTCGGTGTAGCCGGCGTGCTGCAGGTAGATCGAAGGCTCGTCCGAGAGGATGCCGCCGGAGATCTCGCGGATGTTGCGGGCATAGTCCTTGGCCAGCAGGATGGTGTGGTGCGCCACGTTCGCCGGCAGGGTGCCCTTGATGCCGAGATAGAGCATGAAGGTCGAGCAGGAGAGCCGCGCCTTCTCGATCTTGGCGTCGCGCCACCGCGGCCGCGCCGCCTCCGGCACCAGCTTGGGCATGGCGTTGGCGAAATCGGCGTTCACGACGACGGCGTCGGCGCGGATCTCGCGGCCGTCCGCGACGATGCCGCGGGCCGTACCATCCTCGTAGATCACGCGCTCGACGGCCGTGCCGAGATGGATCTCGACGCCCATGCGCCGCGCCAGCTTCGCCATCGCCTCCGACACCGCGCCGCAGCCGCCGACGGGGTGGTACACGCCATGCTCGTACTCGAGGAAACTCAGGATCGAGAACAGGCTCGGGCATTGGAACGGCGACATGCCGAGGTATTTGGTCTGGAACGAGAACGCGAGGCGGACGCGCGGGTCCTTGAAGAAGCGTCGCAGTTCGCCGTCGACCGTGGTCATCGGCTGCAGCTTGGGCAGCGCCGACAGCATCGCGCGCGAGGCCAGCGAGCGGCGCTGGTGGAAGGCTTGCTCCAGCACCGGCTCGAACAGCTTCAGCTTGGCGCGCCCGTGCGCGAAGAAGCGTGCGACATGTTTGGCGTCGTCGGGCGCGATCCTGGCGATCTCCGCCGTCAGTTTCTCGACATCGGGCGTCGCGCTGAGCTCGCCGGCGCCCTCGAAGACGAGGCGGTATTGCGGATCGAGCCGCTTCAGCTCGACGTGATCCTCGAGCCGCTCGCCGCAGGCGGCGAAGATCTGCGCGAGCACCTTGGGGTAGAGGAAGAAGGTCGGGCCGAGGTCGAAGCGGAAGCCGTCCGGCGTGGCCAGGGTCTGCGTGCGGCCGCCGACAACCTCGTCTCGCTCGAAGAGATCGACCTTGACGCCCTGCGCCGCGAGCAACAGCGCCGACGCGAGGCCACCCGGCCCAGCTCCGACAACGGCGACGTGTCTATCGCGAGAACCACGGTTACGATCGAAAGGGATCAAGGTTTGGGTCCTGCGCGGCGGGTCGACCACGAAAGAAGGCGACCGCGTATTTTATCAAGTGCGCCCATCACCGCATGGGGCGCTCGGACCGGCAAGAACGGCAGCCCTTCGCACTCGTCGAACGCCGATGTTCTGAGGTTGTCGCAAGAGCGGGTCGGCTCGGGCGATCTCGTCGCCAGATGGTGTTTGCAGGGCGATCGCACTCGAGCCCTCGACGCCCGAGCAGCTCGCGCTTCAACGTTTCTAAGCAACAAATCTTGTTATGGTAGCGCGGTGCCGATCGATCGCACCAACACGCCGGAGCGGCGCAGGAGCGTCGAGGGCGCGCTCAGAACTCCTCGAGATCGTAGTCGAGGATCGCCATCTGCAAGGTGTAGGTCTTGCCCTTGGGGTCGTCGGCCGAGATGATGCCGAGGAAGTCGTCGCCCATGTTGAGCTCGACGGAATCGGTCTTCTTGGCGCGGGCCACGATCTTCAGCCTGTCGTTCTCGAACAGCCGCCGCAGGTAGTCTTGCAGCGTCTGCCGCTCGACCGGCACCTTCATGTCGAAGGCGAAGGAGCGGTCGCCGTCCTCGTCGTCGACGAGGATGGTGCCGATGGCGCGCTCGCCCAGGTGCACCTCGGCGTTGTCGGGGTCCTTGCGCGCCGGCGTGACCTTGATGGCCTCGTTGCCGAAGGAGCGGCGCAGGAATTCCTGCAGCTTGCGCAATTCGGTCTTGTCCAAAGGGTCACTCCCGGCGGGTCTCGGCGTCGGCATCGTGGTGCCACACAAAGGCGGGTGCCGGCAAACGCCGACGTTCCCGTGGAGAAACCAAATGGACGCCGAACCTGGCGGCATCGTGATCCTGATCGACGCCGACGCCTGCCCGGTGAAGGACGAGGTGTACAAGGTCGCCGAGCGCCACGGCTTGCCGGTGGCCGTCGTGGCCAACGCACCGCTACTGGTGCCGCGCGTGGCATGGATTCGCCGCGTCCACGTCGCCGCGGGGCCCGATGTCGCCGACGACTGGATCGCCGAGCGGGCGCGGCCGGGAACGGTCGTCGTCACGGCCGACATCCCGCTGGCGAGCCGCGCGGTCAAGGCCGGCGCCGCCGTGATCGCGCCCGATGGCAAGATGTTCACGGAGGCAAGCGTCGCATCGGCATTGGCCACGCGCAACCTCATGGACTCGCTGCGCTCCGCAGGCGAGGTCACAGGCGGCCCGCGCCCCTACACCCCGCGGGACCGCTCGGCCTTCCTGTCGGCGATCGAGACGGCGGTGCAGCGGCTGCGGCGGGCAGGCCTCGCGGCCGGAGTCCTGCCCGACTAGCCGGCCTCAGACATCGTAGCTGCCGTCGTCGCCGCCGGCGTCCTGGGCAGCGTCCTGGTCCTGGTCGGCGTCCTGCTGCCAGTCGGCAGCGGTGCCGCCGCCGCCGGCGTCGGCCGAGTCCTGGGCCATGTCCTGCTGGTAGTCGGCCGCGGTCTGGCTGTTGCCGTCGCCGTAGTAGTTGTTGACCACCGTTTCCTGCGGCACGCCGGGCACGCCCGTGCCCATGCCGAGACCGCCGAAGCCTCCGCCATGGCCGCCCATCAGGTCGCGGATGCCCTCGAACATCAGCGCGCCGCCGGCGACGCCCGCCGCCGTGCCGAGCGCGCCCTTGAGGAAGCCGCCGCCTCCGCCGCCCATCGGGGCTTGCTGCTGCTGGCCATCCCATGGGCCGCCTTGCTGCGGGGGCTGGGCGTAACCCTGCTGCTGGCCATAACCCGGAGGCGGCGCCTGGTTGCTGCCGCCCTGGTTCCACAC
>CAXTQM010000293.1:0-3725 GCA_964246205.1 uncultured Beijerinckiaceae bacterium
GCGGCCGGCAGGTCGCCGGCCAGCAGTACTCGACCGATGGCGGCAACCTGCGCCGCGTCGCCCACATCGTTGCCGACGCGGTGTTCACCCAGGCCACCGGCGAGAAGGGCTTCTTCGACACGCGCATCGTCTTCATCGACGAGTCCGGCCCGGCGACGCGGCGGCGCAAGCGCCTCGCCATCATGGACCAGGACGGCGCCGGCGTGCGCTACCTGACGAGCGGCAGCGACCTTGTGGTGACGCCGCGCTTCTCGCCCAGCGAGCAGGAGATCACCTACATGGCCTTCGGCGGCGAGGAGCCGAAGGTCATGCTCATGAACATCGAGACCGGGCAGCGCCAGGCCGTCGGCAGCTTTCCCGGCATGACCTTCGCCCCGCGCTTCGGGCCGCAGGGACGCAACATCGTGATGTCGATGTCCGAGAACGGCGCCTCCAACCTCTATGCCATGAACATCGGCTCGAACGAGACCACGAGACTCACGGACGACCAAGCCATCGACACCTCGCCGTCATACTCGCCCGACGGCTCGCAGATCTGCTTCGAATCGGACCGCGGGGGCACCCAGCAGGTCTACGTCATGGGCGCGAGCGGCGGCGGCGCTCACCGCATCTCGTTTGGCGAAGGCCGCTACTCGACACCGGTATGGAGCCCCAAGGGCGACTTCGTCGCCTTCACCAAGCAGACCAAGGGCGGCTTCGCCATCGGCGTTATGAAGCCCGACGGCTCGGGCGAGCGGCTGCTGACGGAGGGCTTCCACAACGAGGGCCCGACCTGGGCGCCCAACGGCCTGTTCCTGATGTTCTTCCGCGACCCCGGCGGCGGCGGCGGGCCGAAGATCCACATGGCCGATGTGTTCGGCCGCCAGGAATTCGCCGTGCCGACACCGGCCTACGCCAGCGACCCGGCCTGGAGCCCGCTGCTGGGGACGTGACTAAAGTCACGCCCCAGCTTTCGCTCAGTGGCCGCTGAAGCCGGGCACGCCGCCCGACGGTCCGCCGGTCGCCGTCTGCTTGGCGTCGGGTGCGAGTTCCAGCGTCACGCCAGGCTCGCGATAGGCCTGGGCCGTCAGCCGGGCGTTGGTCGCGGCCTCCCAGCCGCCCGCATAACCGAAGCCCGATGCGTAGCCGTGCCCGTACCCGCCGCCGTAGCTGCGATCGCCCGTGCCGTAGTACCCGCCGTAGGCCTGCGGGTAGGGTGCGTCGCGGTAGCCGAAGGGCTCGCCGCTGCCGTCGGGCTGCGCCGTGGCGTAGCGGTGATGGCGATGGTGCCGGTAGCCTTCGTCGTAGCCGCCTTGAGCCCGCGCCGTAGTCGCGACGAGCACCGTGGCGGCCGCGATCAGCGCGATCGTCTTGATGGTGGAGGACATGGGGAGTTCCTTTCACCGGGAGAACGAAGCATGACCGCGCGGCGTTCCCGAGGGCGCCTGGAAGTTGTGCTCAAAACCATCATGTCGCAGGCCGCTCAATGCGTGCCGTCGCCCTCGATCAGCTTGCGGCCGTCCTCGCGCATGGCGGCGCGGGGCTCGTCGTCGAGATAGGGCATGTGGCCGCCCCCGTAGACGGCGAGGCGCACCCGCGAGGGGTCGCCGTAGGCCGGCAGCTGGTCGATCAGCATCTTGGAGGTGAAGTACGGCGTCACCTCGTCGGTCACGCCGTGCATGACGACCGCGCGGAAGTGCGGGTCGAGCGACAGCAGGGTCGAGAGGTCGCCCATCGTCTCGGCGGCGTGGCGGCCGGCGTCCCAGTCCCAGTGGTTGTTGACCGACAGGTTGAGGCTCTCGTAGCGCGCCTGCACCGGCCATTTCAGCTTGTTGGCGGTGACGTCGGCCATGGCCGCGGCCATCGGCGTCTTCAGCGCGTCGAGGATCGGATCCTCGTGGCGGCTGCCGGCCTCGAACGGCTCGGGATCCCAGCCGGTCACGGTGGCGTCGTAGCTGCTGGCGATGCGCCCGAAGGCGCGCAGCCTCTCCCGCGTCAGCTCGCCGGCCGGCACGCGGCCCCCGAGCCGCGCCACGAAGGTCTCGTCGACGCCGAGGAAGCCCGCCACAGTCGTGCTCATGCGGCGCAGCGCGGCGGGGTCGCGGCGACCCTTGAAGAGGTCGACGAGGTAGGGCCCGGCGGCGTAACTTTCCGCCGCCTGCAGCTCGTCCCGCGGGTTCGGGCCCTTCAGGCCTCGGGCGGCGGCGACCAGCGAGGGGAAGTGCGCCGCCGTGATCGCCGGATTGTCCTTGGCCTCGAACCAGGCGAAGTCGAGCACCGGCGACAGCATGGCGATGCCGGCGACGCCGACGCCTTCGCCCTGCTCCAGCTTCAAGGCCAGCTTGGGCGCGCGGAAACCGCCGTAGCTCTCGCCGAGGATGAAATGCGGGCTGGCAAGTCGGTCGTTGGCCACCAGCCACTTGCGCACCACCGTCGCCAGTGAGCCGATATCGCCGTCGATAGAGTAGAACGCCTTGCCGGCGTCGTCGCCCTTGCCGAGCGCGCGGCTGTAGCCGGTGCCGAGCGGGTCGATGAACAGCAGGTCGGTGAAGTCGAGCCAGGTGTCGGCATTGTCGACCACGGCCGAGGACATCGCCGGCGAGATGTCGCCGCTCTTCACCGGCAGTCGCCACGGACCCACCGCGCCGAGGTCGAGCCAAGCCGAGGCGGCGCCGGGCCCGCCGTTCAGGGCCACCGTCAGCGGGCGCTTGGCCGGGTCGGCGCCCTCGAGGCGGTAGGCGACAAAGCCGATGTCGGCGATCGGCGCGCCGCTGCTTGCGTCGCTGAGCCGCATGGCGCCGGCCGTCGCCTTGAAGTGCAGCGAGCGGCCGGGGAGGTCGAGCACGTGCTGCGTGGTGACCTCCGGCGGCAGCGGGTTTGGCGGCACCGTTTTCGACAGGTCGACCCGCTCTGGGCCATCCCCCGCCGCGGGCTTGGCGGCCTCGGCATGGAGCGGGGCAGCGACGGCGCACGAGAAGACGCAGGCGAGAAGCTGGGCGCGCAAGGAGCAATCCTCAGGAAGGGCGCGGGACGCCTGCGCCGCGATCATGGTGCCGCCATGGCGGTGCCGAACCATCGCGCCAACGGCGCCGTTACGGCGAAACGCAAAGGACATCCAGCATGCTCGCCAGATACGCCATCGCCTATGTCGCCACGCTGGTCATCTTCCTCGCGATCGACGCGGTGTGGCTGACGATCATGGCGACCCGGCTTTACAAGCCGACGCTGGGCGACATCCTGCTACCGAACTTCCTCGTCGCGCCGGCGGCGATATTCTACATTCTTTTTATCGTCGGCATCATCATCTTCGCCACGGCGCCCGCCTTCCACGACGGGCGATGGACCACGGCGCTGATCTACGGCGCGCTATTCGGCTTCTTCTCCTACGGCGTCTACGACTTCACCAATTGGTCGACCCTGCGCAACTGGAACGCCACGGTCACCATCGCCGACGTGATCTGGGGTACCGTGCTGACCGGCACGTCGGCGACGCTCGGCTATCTGATCACCCAGGCGATCGCGCACGGGCTGAAGCTGGGGTAGGGCACCAAGCCCCGTGACCGCATGGTACTAGCCGCGCGACACGCCTCGTTTCGTTCAAACGGCCCCGACAAGGTCGGAGCCGTTCCGCGTACGTCTCGATAGGGGGTGTGCTCAGAACACCATCTTGCCGGCGGCGACTGCCAGGATAACGATGACGATCGCGATAGCGATGAAGATGAAAAACAGGATCTTGGCGAAACCGC
>CAXTQM010000294.1:0-3709 GCA_964246205.1 uncultured Beijerinckiaceae bacterium
GACCCTTCGAGCGCGTAGCTCAGCCGGTAGAGCATCTGACTTTTAATCAGAGGGTCTCGGGTTCGAACCCCGACGCGCTCACCAACTCTGCCGGTTAGCTCGGAGCCTGGAAGTTCAGCACCTGGTCCGTTGGGAAATCGTACAGCATTCCCGTCGCTTCCGACGCCGGCAGGCACAGCGATATGATCTTTGGGGCGACCTCCTCCGGTACGCGCAGGGTTGTCGGATCCTCGCCAGGCATGGCCTGGGCACGCATGCGGGTGCGCGACGGCCCAGGATTGACAGCCATGACCCGCACCGGTGACACCCTGCGCGTTTCGGCGGCGTAGGTCCGCACGATGCTATCCACCGCGCCCTTCGTGATCGCGTACGGACCCCAGTAGGCCTTAAGCTCGGCACGGTGAGCGGCGCCGGAGGTGATCATCACCACGCGGCCGGCGTCCGAAGCCCGCAGCAGCGGATCAAGCGCCCGGATCAGGCGCAGGTTGGCGGTGACGTTGGTGGCCAGCACCTGGTCCCAATGCCTGGGCTCGACCTGGGCTAGCGGGGTCAACGGCCCAAGCATGCCGCCGTTGGCGACGAAGATGTCGAGTTTATGCCAGCGCGCGGCAATGGCCTGGCCGAGCCGGTCGAGCCCCGGTCCGTCCTTGAGGTCGCAGGGCACGAGGGTCGCCTGCCCGCCGGCGGCCTTGATGGCGTCGTCGAGATCGTCCAGCCCACCCTGCGTGCGGGCCAGCGCGACCACGTGGGCTCCCGCCGCAGCTAGCGCCAGCGCGGTGGCGTAGCCAATGCCCCGGGAGGCCCCGGTGACGAGAGCGACGCGGTCGGCAAGGGGCTTTGTGTCCATTGAAAAAACCTTCAAGGTCGCGCACGAAAGGGCGCGATTTGCTCAGCTCCTACACCTGCCGAAAGTGTCGCGCTGCCTTTCGCTTCCCATCGCGGCTGACACGTTCCGAACGCGCGCGGTACGCTGCGCGAGCGCAGCACAGCCGGCTGGATGCTGCAGCCCTCGCCCATTGCGAATGGAGTCTCCCGCTTGGCGAGGCCAAGCTGTTGGCCTTCCATATCGCGGAGACAGTCGAAAGCAGCCACCGCTGCGGAACTGCGATCGCAGATGAAGTCGCGACCCGCTCGACCTGCGTGGCCCTGAACCTGAACTGGTGAGCGCCGTCTCGTACGCTCAGCCCGCCTCCGCCAGCAGCGATAGCTGGCTGCGGTGTTCGCCGATGACGTCGGTGAGGTAGGTCGGGTAGTCGCCGGTGAAGCAATGGTCGGTGAACTGGGGGCGGACGGGATCGCGGCGCGTCTCGCCCATAGCGCGGTAGACGCCCTCGACCGAGAGGAAGGCCAGCGAATCGCAGCCGATGTACTCGCGCATCTCGTCCAGCGAGTGCGTGGCGGCGAGCAGCTTCTCGCGCTCGGGCGTGTCGATCCCGTAATAGTCGGGATGGGTGATCGGCGGCGAGGAGATGCGGAAATGGATCTCGCGGGCACCGGCCTCGCGCATCATCCGCACGATCTTCACCGAGGTGGTGCCGCGCACGATCGAATCGTCGAGCAGCACGATGCGCTTGCCAGCGACCACCGCCTTGTTGGCGCTGTGCTTCATGCGTACGCCGCTCTCGCGGTGCGACTGCGTCGGCTGGATGAAAGTGCGTCCGACGTAATGATTGCGGATGATGCCGAGCTCGAACGGGATGCCGGAGGCCTGCGAGTAGCCGATCGCCGCGGGCACGCCGCTGTCGGGCACCGGGATCACCACGTCGGCGTCGATGCCGGTCTCGCGCGCCAGTTCGGCGCCCATGGCCTTGCGCACGCCGTAGACGGAACGGCCATGCACCACGGAGTCGGGCCGAGCGAAGTAGATGTACTCGAAGATGCAGGGGCGGGCCGCTAGGCGCGGGAACGGCCGCAGGCTTTCAACGCCGCTCTCGGTAATGACGACGATTTCGCCGTTGTCGACGTCGCGGACGAAGCGGGCACCGATGATGTCGAGCGCGCAGGTTTCGGACGCCAGCATGTAGTAGCCGTCGAGCTCGCCCAGCACGAGCGGGCGGATGCCGAGCGGGTCGCGCGCGCCGATCAGCGCCTTGTTCGAGAGGGTAACGAGGGCGTAGGCGCCCTCAAGCTCGCGCAACGCCTCGATGAAACGCTCGATCACGCGCGACTTCCGGCTACGGGCGACGAGGTGGAGGATGACCTCGGTGTCCGACGTCGACTGATAGATGGCGCCATCACGGATCAGCTCGCGGCGCAGCGTCAAACCGTTGGTGAGGTTGCCGTTGTGGGCGACGGCGATGCCGCCGGTGTCGAGCTCGGCGAAGAGCGGCTGCACGTTGCGCAGAATAGTCTCGCCGGTGGTCGAGTAGCGCACGTGGCCGACGGCGGCGTTGCCGGGCAGGCGGGCGATGGTGGAGGCCTTCGAGAAATGGTCGCTGACGAGGCCGAGGCGGCGCTCGGAATTGAAGCGATGACCGTCGAAAGCGACGATGCCGGCTGCCTCCTGGCCGCGGTGCTGGAGAGCATGCAGGCCGAGTGCGGTAATGGCGGCAGCCTCGGGATGGCCGAAGATTCCGAAGACGCCGCACTCCTCGCGCAGACGATCGGCTTCCGGATCGAAGGTGGAACCGCCGCACTCGGGCCCGAGCGTCTCGTGTGAGGCAGCGTCGATCATTTCAACCCCGAGCAGATCGAGCGCCGCGCCGACCATGAGTCGCGGTGCGTCTGCCGATCGTCATACGTCGCGAAACCTACATAATCCGAACGGGTGCGAAAACCAGCTTAACTTGCGGCCTCGACTTCGATCCTACGGGGTTTTTCCACCGTTGGCCGCGCCACGATCGCGGATTGGCGGCAGCGGCGCCGGCGAATCCTGCTCGGCATCCGCCTTGCTGTCGTTATCGGTCGCGGCGTTCTCGGACGGCGGCTCCTCGCCGGGTGCGGCCTTGGGCTTCATCAGCTTGTCGATTAGGTTATGCGGCAGCATCGCCTGCATGTCGTCGCCGACCGACTGCAGCACCGGGCGCATCTTGGCATTGCGCACCCAGCCCGGCCATTTGTCGACGTCGGTGTCGAGCTTGTAGAAGAACACGAAGGCGATGGCGCACAGGATGAAGCCACGGGCGGCGCCGAACAGGAAGCCCAACGAACGATCGAGCGCGCCGACCTTCGAGTCGAGCACGGCGTCCGACAGGTTGACGGTGACGATCGAGACGAGGATCAGCGCCACGAAAAAGATGATCGTGCCGGCGGCGATGTCGGCCCAGAGGTCCTTGGCCAAATAGGGCTTCAGGTAGGGTGCGAGATAGGGAAACAGGTAGGCGCCCGCCACCGCCGCCGCGATCCACGACGCTATGGCCAGGATCTCGCGGGTGAAGCCGCGCAGCATGGCAAGCAGGGCGGAGACGAGGATCACCGCGAGCAGGCCGAGATCGAGATAGGAGGGCATGCCCGGACCTTGAGGGGGCGTCGGAACGCCGGCGTCATTCGAGTGTGCGACCTTATAGCGAAGGTCGCGGCCTCCGTCACGCGCGGCGCCTGCCGTCCACACCGGGCCTGGAAGAGGAGCGCAGCGGCACCGGTACGGCGCGGGCCCCGCTTTCCTCGCGGTCGTCGTGACCCCGATCGTCTCGCTCCCCGCCACGATCGCGCGGCGCGGCGATGCGGGCGACCAGGGCGCCGACATGCTCGCAGGCGAGCAGCGACAAGC
>CAXTQM010000295.1:0-3675 GCA_964246205.1 uncultured Beijerinckiaceae bacterium
CCTTCTCCCGCAAGGGGAGAAGGGGTTTCCTGCGAGGTTTCGCTCAGCGGCAGCTCCCATTGGGGAGGCAAATATCTTCGGCCGCGATGCGTCGGCGTCACCGCAAGCGGGAGAAGGAGCGCGGCTACCGAGCCGCGCGCTTCGTTGTATAAGGCACGCGGATCACAGCAGGGACGAAGGCGCGTTGACGGGGGCGGGAACGGACCACACGAAGACGGCGCTGACCGGCGGCCCCGCCATCATCCTGGTGCGGCCGCAGCTCGCCGTGAACATCGGCATGTGCGCCCGCGCGATGGCCAATTTCGGCCTGTCCGACCTGCGCCTCGTCGCCCCGCGCGACGGCTGGCCGCGCACCGACGAGCACGCCGAGACGGCGGTGGCCGCCGCCGCGGGCGCCTCGCACCTGCTCGAGGCGGCCAAACTCTACCCCGACGTACCCTCGGCGATCGCCGACCTCAACTTCGTCTGGGCCACCACGGCGCGCGAGCGCGGCCAGCAGAAGCGCATCTGCGTACCGGCCGAGGCGATGCCGGAGAGCGCCGGCGCCACCGCCGGCGGCGAGCGCCACGGCATCCTGTTCGGGCCCGAGCGCACCGGCATGGACAACGACGAGATCGGCGCCGCCGACGCCATCATGACCTTCCCGGTCAACCCTGCCTACGGCTCGCTAAACCTCGCCCAGGCGGTGCTGCTCGTGGGCTACGAATGGCTGCGCGCCGCCGAGGGCGACACCGGCCGCTTCGCCACTCGCGAGCGCTCGCCGCCGGCCTCGCGCGAGATGGTGCAGAGCTTCTTCGGCTTCCTGGAGCACGAGCTGGAATGGCGCGGCTTCTTCCGACCGGTCACCAAGATGCCGGTCATGAAGCGCAACCTGCGCAACATCTTCCACCGCATCGGCCTGACCGAGCAGGACGTGAACACGCTGCGCGGGCTGATGGTGCGGCTGATCGAGGGGAAGCGCGGGCCGAAGGAGGAGGCGGACGGGGAGGCGTAGAGGGGTATCGCTGGCCGATCCTCCTCCGCATAGGGGGGGTAGTATGGTCTACTTGCAGTCCTTGGCTAGATGGTCGAGGGCCTGCTTGAAGCCGGCGAGCGAGTAGGTGTCGGTGGTCGATTTGCCCTTCATCGAGGGCGCGGTGACGGTGAGCTTGCCGGTGTGCTTCAGCGCGTCGACGAACTTGGCCTCGTCGGCCGGGTTCTTGATCCAGGCGTTCGAGCCCTTGGCGACGAGGTCGAAGCTCGCCGTGCCGACCTTGGCCTGCGCGGCGCCGCTCTCCTTGATGGGGAAGCCCATCATGATCGAGACCTCGTTGTGCACCTTTTCGGCCGGACGATCGGCGATGAAGACGTAGGCCGCCTCCTTCTTGCCCTCGGGCTTGCGGTCCTTGGGCATGGCCAGCGCGTAGCAGGTCTTGGCCTTGCCCTTGGCGAGATAGGCGCCCCAGTCGCCGAAGGTGCCGACCTGCACCGGCTTGCCCGGCGCGGCGGCATCCGACGTCTTCTCCGGCGCGGCGCTCTCCTTGTCGGGAGCGGAAGCGCGGTGACGCGCCGCGGCGGGCTGCGCGAACGAGGCGGCGAACGCCAACGCAGCGACGAGGAGGATGGGGGCGGAGCGGGTCATGGCCGCGGCAGTCTCCGGGAAAGCCGTTCGCGTAGCGTTAATGACCTAAGCCGCACGAAGCGGGCGAAAATCCGGTTGGCTCGCGCGCGGCTCAGGCGGCGACGCGCATGTCGCGGCCGAGGCCGATCTTGGCCAGGGCGGTCATCAGCGCGAGGATATCGCGCGCCGACATCAGGTCGGCCCGCAGCGCGCCGTTGACGAGGTAGGGACCGAACGCCGCCGCGGTGTCGGCCTTGCGCGTGGCGAGACCCATCCACCAATTGCCGAACAGCCGGGCCTCGATCTCCGTCATCTCGACCAGCAGGCAGCCGGCGTGGCGCTCGTCCTCGGCGATGCGTCCGAACGTCTGCCAGATCGTGCGCCGGTCGCCCTCCAGCACCTGCAGGAACCAGTTGTCGTCGTAGGCGAGCGCACCGGTGATGTCGGCGGCGCGGTTGTTGCGCTGCGAGGCGGCCATGATGGCGGCGAGTTGCGACACCGTCGAGCCGTGCGCGGGATCGAGTTGCGGCTCGCTGATGTAGATGAGGCGGGAGAGGGCCATGGACGATCCGTTTGCTGACGCGCCGGCAGACGGTCCTCGTCCAGAATGAGGCGTGCTGCTGGAGCCGAACACCCAGCATCCGTGTCAATTGCTAAGGGCTGGTGAAGCCGGGCACTTGGCGACCGTTGCGCCTCATTCGATCGGCCGGGCCTCCTCCGGCAGCATGATCGGAATGCCGTCGCGGATCGGGTAGGCCAGGCGCGCCGCGCGGGAGATCAGCTCCTGGGCGGCGAAATCGTATTCGAGGACGGTCTTGGTCAGCGGGCAGACCAGGATCTCGAGCAAGCGGCGGTCGATCCGCGTCGGCTCGTGCTCACGCGCGACCGGCAGGGCGGCGGCGTCCTCGTCGGTCATTGCAGCGAGGTCGAGGTGTTCTTGCCGCGCGCCAGCTCGATCTCGGTGATGGCGACCAGCACCTCGGCGCGGTTCTTGAGGTCGTCGGCTTCGAGCAGCGCCTGCTTCTCGCGCGGCCCGAAGGGGCTCATCATCGACAGCGCATTGACCAGCGCCTCGTTGGGCGCCTGGTTGATCGAGTCCCAGTCGATCTGCAGGTCGTTCTCCTCGGCGAAGTCGCGCAACGCCTTCAGCACACCGCCACGATCGACGCTGTCCTCGCCAGCGCGCGGCATGAAATCCACGGCGAACGCGGCGAAATCGACGCGGCTTTGGCGATAGGGCGTCACAGCCGCGACTTCCTCGACCACGGCGAAGCGCGACACGCCCGTCAGCGTAACGATGTAGCGGCCATCGCCGGACTCGGCGAACTGGGTGATGCGGCCGGCGCATCCCACCTTGGTAAGCGACGGCACGGGTCGCTCGCCGGCCTCGGGATCGGGCTGGATCATGCCGATCAGGCGGTGCGACTTCAGCGCGTCGTCGATCATCTGCACGTAGCGCGGCTCGAACACGTTCAGCGGCAGCTGTCCGCGCGGTAGCAACAGGGCGCCCGAGAGCGGAAACAGCGGAAGCACGCCGGGCATCCGGTCGAGCGTCGCGTCGTCGGAGGGTGACGTCATAGGTTCAAATCCTCGCGTCACCCGACCGGGCGGCGCACTCAAGAAAATAGGAGCGTCGAAAGCTTTCTGCGAGCCGCCAGCGTCATCGGGTCCATCAGGCCCCAAACCTCGAAGAACTGGATGAGCTGCTTCTTGGCCGCGCCGTCGTTCCAGGTCCGGTCGCGTTTCATCGAGGCCAGCAGCGTGTCCGCCGCCGCCTCGCGCTTGCCCTGGCCGTTCAGCCCAAGCGCGTAGTCGAGCGCAGCCTGGTGGTCGTCCGGATCGGCGGCGACCTTGGCTTCGAGCTCGGCGAGGTCGCCGAGGCCGCTGGCCTGCTCCGCCACGTCGAGCGCGGCCAAGGCTGCGACGATGGCCTTGTCCTTGGCGACGGCCGGTGGCACCTCGGCGAGCAGCGCGCGCGCACCGTCGAGGTCGCCGGCGGCCACCAGCGCCCGCACCAGCCCGGCGGTCGCGCCGGGATGCGCCGGATCCTGCTCCAGCACGGCGGAGAAGATCGC
>CAXTQM010000296.1:0-3665 GCA_964246205.1 uncultured Beijerinckiaceae bacterium
ACGAAGCCAGGGCAGTGGCGCAAGGTGACGGCAGTGACGGTGGAGATCGAGGGCGCGACCAAGCCGGCGCTTGTGCTCGAATCGATTACCCTGGCGTTCGTCTGACGATGAGAGGCCCAGCCGCATTGACCTCGTCCCGCAACGACCATCCCCTCGCCGGCGAACCGCCGAGCGGCAAGCGCAAGCCGATGCGGATGGTGCTCGGGCCGCAGGTGTTCATCAAGAAGGGCCTCTCGTCCTTCGACCCGCACGACCCCTATTACTTCGCGATCTCGCTCGGCTGGCGCCAGTTCGGCTTGCTGTTCCTCGGCTGCGAGCTGTCGATCAACGCGATCTTCGCCATGCTCTACTGCCTGCAGCCGGGCTCGATCGCCAACCAGGGCCACTCCCGCCTGCTCGGCGCCTTCTTCTTCTCGCTGGAGACGCTGGCGACGGTCGGCTACGGCGAGATGTACCCGGCGACGCTCTACGCCCACGTCGTGTCGGCGGTCGAGATCCTGGTCGGGCTGCTGTTCACCGCGATCATGACCGGTCTGCTGTTCGTGCGCTTCTCCAAGCCGCGCGCCAAGGTGCGATACGCCAGCCGCGTGGTCATCACGCCGTACAACGGGGTCTCGACGCTGATGCTGCGCATCGGCAACGCCCGCAACACGCTGCTGCACGACGTCAGCGTCAGCCTGCACGCCCTGGCGCGGACCACATCGAGCGAGGGCTTCCAGCACGTTGCCGTGGTCGACCTGCCGCTGATGCGCCCGCGCATACCGGTGTTCGCGATCCTCTACACGATCATGCACCCAATCGACGAGGCGAGCCCGCTGTACGGCCTGACGGCGGAGGCGCCGGAGATCGCCGATCTGCGCTTCTTCCTGACGTTGAAGGCGCGGGATCCTTCCATGGGCCAAGAAGTGTCGGACGTTCACTCCTTCGACGGGTCGAGCCTGGCATTCGGGATGCGCTATGTGGATGCCGTCAAGCGGGTCGGCGAACGACAAGTGATCGCCGACTACGCGCTGCTGAGCGACATCGAGCCGGTCGGCGCACCGGCGGAAGACGGCGTCGGAATCGACCTATGAGGAGAGAACGCATGGACAGGCGTAACTTCACCCGCATCGGCTTCGGGCTAGCCGCCGGCGGCACGCTGGTGGCGGCGACGGCCAGGGCCGCCGACGACGGCAAGGCTGGAGACAAAGGCAAGGCGCACCGCGTCGCCATCCAGGTCAGCTCGGAAGAGCACAAGGTCCAGGAGCTGGCGCTTGGCAACGCGCATAATTTCGCGGCCTACTACGAGGCCAAAGGCGAGCCTTACCGTATCGAGCTGGTCGCCTTCGGGCCAGGCTACAACATGATGCGGGACGACATCTCGATGGTGAAAGGCAACATCGAAAACCTGAAGCAGGAGCTCGGCGAGCACATCACCTTCGCCGCCTGCCAAAACAGCCGCGACGCCGTCGCGGCCAGCATGGGGCAAAAGCCCGAGCAGATCCCGCAGATCAAGGAGGCGACGAACGTGCCGAGCGGCATCGTGCGGCTTACCGAGCTGCAGGAGCAGGGCTGGGCCTACATCCGCCCGTGACGAAGGGGCCTAGACGCCGAACTCTTCCAGCCTCAGCTCTGCGACTTCATCGCCGGTGACACGGCTTCGAGCGCGGTGAAGGACTCGATGATCTTGTAGCCGTGCTCGGCGTTGGCCGGCACGAGATAGGAATCACCGGGCTCGAGCGAGACCGTTTGGCCCTCGATCGTCAGCTCGGCGCGGCCGGCCATGACGTAGCCCAGCGTCTCGTAGGAGGAGCGCGACATGGCCTTCTCCTGCGGCGCCTCGTTCTTCCACAGCCGCAGCGACATGTGCGCGCCGCCGACGAGCAGCAGGTCGCCGCCGTCCCCGGTCTTGGCCTCGCCGGTGGCGATCTTCGAGATTGTCATTGTGTGTCTCCTTCGCCTCGCCAAGAGGCGAGCCGAGGCCCAGGTTCCGCCGCGCAGGTCACCGGCGGCGGACGGTGTCGCGTCAAGCGCTGCCGGCGCGATACGGTCAGGCCCAGGGCCGGTGGTCCTGGTCCTCGACCTCGGCGAGGGTGAAGGGTGGATTGATCGGGAAGGCGGAGGCCGGCAGCCCGGTCTCAGCCTGCGCCTCGCGGCGGGCGTCGCGGTAGGCGGCGGCGAACAGTTCGGCGCGCTGCGGTTTCAGGCTCGGGTTGTCCTCCAGGATGCCGGCGGCGCGGTTGCGCTCGCGCACGATGGTGCCGATCCAGCTCCGGCTGGTGCGCTCCTTCTGCGCGGCGAGCTTCAGGAGATGCATGGCGATCAGGCGATAGGCCGATCGGAGCGAGGAGCGTTCCTGCCGTCCGGAGGTCTCGATCTCCTCGACGATGTTGGCGAGATCGGCGCCCTGCAGGTTTCCGGCCCGGAGAAGGAGAGCCTGAGCCACCGTCCAGGCATGGAAGTCGGTGGCGTAGAGGTCGGTGGCCGGCGCGTCGCCGGAGGCGCGCTGGGATAGGGGGGAAACGGTTCGCGTCATGACCCTCGCCCTCGCAACATCCGCCTTGCCTCGCCATGGCCCCGAAACTATGGTCCCGCCGCCCGAGGAACGAGCCCGCGCGAGACGCGTCGCCCGCGCCGCCCTCCGGCCTCAGGAGCCCGTCATGTCGATCGTATCCGACGCGCTGATGCGCGTGAAGCCGTCCGCCACCGTCGCCGCCACGCAGAAGGCGCGCGATCTTAAGGCGCAGGGCCGGACCATTATCCCGCTGACCATCGGCGAGCCGGACTTCGACACGCCCGACAACGTCAAGCAGGCGGCGATCGCGGCGATCCAGAGGGGCGAGACCAAGTACACGCCGGTCGCCGGCATCGAGCCGCTGAAGGCCGCCATCGTCGACAAGTTCAAGCGCGAGAACGGCCTGACCTACAAGGCCTCCCAGGTGATCGTCGGCACCGGCGCAAAGCACATTCTGTTCAACGCCTTTCTCGCCACCATCAACCCCGGCGACGAAGTCATCGTGCCGGCGCCGTTCTGGGTCTCGTACCCCGACATGGTGGCCATCGCCGACGGCAAGTGCGTGCTGCTGCCGACCCGCATGGAAGACGGCTTCAAGCTCAAGGCCGAGGCGCTGGAGGCGGCGATCACGCCCAAGACCAAGTGGCTACTGCTGAACTCGCCCTCCAATCCCTCGGGCGCCGCCTACACCCGCGCCGAGCTCAAGGCGCTGACCGACGTGCTGCTGCGCCATCCCCACGTCTGGATCATGACCGACGACATCTACGAGCACCTGGTCTACGGCGACTTCGAGTTCACCACCCCGGCGCAAGTCGAGCCGCAGCTGATGGATCGCACGCTGACGATCAACGGCGTTTCGAAGTCGTATGCCATGACTGGCTGGCGCATCGGCTACGCCGCCGGCCCTCAAGCGCTGATCAAGGCAATGGACATGCTGCAAGGGCAGCAGACGAGCGGCGCCTGCTCCATCGCGCAATGGGCGGCGGTGGAGGCGCTCAACGGTACCCAGGCCTTCATCCCGGAGGCCCGCAAGGTCTTCGAGGGGCGCCGCGACCTCGTCGTGTCGATGCTCAACCAGACGAAATTCCTGCGCTGCCCGACGCCGGAGGGCGCCTTCTACGTCTACCCCTCGGTGGCCGAGGCGCTGGGCCGCAAGACGCCGGAAGGCAAG
>CAXTQM010000297.1:0-3663 GCA_964246205.1 uncultured Beijerinckiaceae bacterium
TGCAGCAGCACGGCATGGTCGACATGGTGGTGCCGCGCAAGGACATGCGGGCGACGCTGGCGCGGCTGTGCGGACTGCTGTTGCACCGTCCGGCGGAAGCGGTGGCGGCGTAGGCCGGACACCACGCCGTCTAAGAAAGCTTCAGCGTGCGAACTGGACGACGTTGGAGGCAGCGAGCGGCGTCCGCGACTGGCGCCAGTGCTCGACGCTGGCCGGACGCATCAGCTTCGCCATGCTCGGCCTGCGTTCCGACGGGTCCGGCAGGGCGCGCACCGCCTGTCGCCGGGCGCCGGCGTGGCCGGGCTCGATCCGGGACAGCAGTGGCCAGAACGGCTCGAGCTCGTAGGTGAAGGCCTGCAACCCTTTCTGCCGAGCTGCCGTCCCGAGGACATTGCGCGGCCGAAAGAGCCGCGCATCCTGGCTCGAGGCGGGCAGCGCATAGATCGCGCCGTCGCGCGCTCGGTCGCCGACGAGGACGATCAAAAGGTCGTGGAGCGCGTCGCCGAGCAGGAGGCCTGCCTGCGGCGCCCACGCCGCACCCGCGAGTTTCTTCGGCAGCCCGTCTGAGGCGGCCCAGCGCCGGGTCCTGACCTGCGCTGGCCGGCGACATTCGATGCAGCGTACGTCGGCGCAGGGCAAACTCCTGCGCAACGGGCGCAAGGCGCCGCCGCAAACAAGGCATCGACACGAATCAACGACCAGCAGCTCACCCTCGATGGCGAGTTCCTGACGTCGTGTAGCCATGTCGTCCCCCTGTTGGCGCGCAGCGCTAACCCTGCGGCTTCGAGAATTAAGACATCAATCGGCACTTCAATAAAATTAGACGATAAGCTTAATCAATAATGAGCAGTTCGGCCAACGATTGTCGGACCGCGCGCCCGAGCGGCTATTTTGATCAACACAACTACCGAGCGACTGCGCCTTCGATGCCAGAGCCCCCAACTTTATGGCGCCGCTCACTTTCTCTGGCGCAAACCCTCACATCGCCGTCCAACCGCCATCCAGGTTGAGCAGCGACCCGGTCATGCCCTTGGCGGCGTCGGACGCGAGGTAGACCGCCAGCGCCGCCACCTCGTCGATGGTGACGAACTGCTTGGTCGGCTGCGCCTTCAGCAGCACCTCGTCGATCACCTGCTCGCGGCTCATCTTGCGCGCGGCCATCGTGTCGGGGATCTGCGCCTCGACCAACGGCGTCCAGACATAGCCGGGCGAGATCGCGTTGCAGGTGACGCCGTGGGTGGCGAGTTCCAGCGCCACCGTCTTTGTGAGGCCGGCGATTCCGTGCTTGGCGGCGACGTAAGCCGACTTGTAGGGCGAGGCGACGTGGGCGTGAGCCGAGGCAATGTTGACGATGCGGCCCCAGCCGCGCCGCTTCATGCCGGGCACGGCGGCGCGGATCGTGTGGAACGCCGAGCTGAGATTGATCGCGATGATCTCGTCCCATTTCGCGACCGGGAACTCCTCCACCGGTGCCACGAATTGCACGCCGGCGTTGTTGACCAGGATGTCGACCGCGCCGAAGCGCTCCTCGGCATCCGCGATCATCGCCGCGATCGCCTCGGGCCTGGTCATGTCGGCGTCGCTGTAGTGGCAGGCGCGGCCGAACTCGCGCTCGATGCCGGCGCGGGTCTCCTCGATCTTGGCGGGTTCGCCGAAGCCGTTGATCACCACGTTGGCACCGATCTCGGCATAGGCCCGAGCGATGCCCAGCCCGATGCCGCTCGTCGAGCCGGTGACCACCGCGACCTTGCCTTCGATCATGCGTACAGGCTCCTTGGTTTCTTTCGGGCACGTCCCGCCGACAGAGCGCCGCGCGCTCGCGCAGCCTACGCCGCCGCGCCCAGGGCCGCGCAGACATCGTCGACGACGCTCTCGACAAGGTCGGCATCGTCGCCCTCGCCCATGACCCTCACCACCGACTCGGTGCCGGAGGGGCGGATCACCAGGCGCCCGCCGGCGCCGAGCCGCGCCTTGCCGGCCGCCACCGCAGCGGCGACCTTGTCCTCGGGCATCTCGCGGCCGGGCTCGAAGCGCACATTCTTCAGCACCTGCGGCACCGGCTCGAAGCGGCGGCACACTTCCGACACCGGGCGCCCGCGACGCTTCACCAGCGCCATCACCTGCAGCGCCGCGACGAGACCGTCGCCCGTGGTGACGTAGTCCGACAGGATGATGTGTCCGGACTGCTCGCCGCCGAGATTATAGCCGTGCTGGCGCATGTGCTCGAGCACGTAGCGGTCGCCGACCGCGGTGCGCGCGAGCGACAGGCCGATGGAGGCGAGGTAGCGCTCGAGACCGAGGTTCGACATCAGCGTCGCCACGATGCCGGGCTGCGAGAGCTTGCCCTCCTCCTGCCAGTACTCGGCCACCGCCGCCATGAGCTGGTCGCCGTCGACCAAGCGGCCGGTCTCGTCGACGATCAGCACGCGGTCGGCGTCGCCGTCGAGCGCGATGCCGATGTCGGCGCGCATCTCGCGGACCTTCTTCACCAGCGCGTCCGGCGCGGTCGAGCCGACGCGGCGGTTGATGTTGAAGCCGTCAGGCTCGACGCCTATCGAGAACACCTCGGCGCCCAGCTCCCACAGCGCCTCGGGCGCGACCTTGTAGGCAGCGCCGTTGGCGCAATCGATGACGACGCGCATGCCGTCGAGCGAGAGCTGACGCGGCAGCGTCATCTTGGCGAACTCGATGTAACGCGAGATAGAATCTTCGACGCGCTTGGCGCGGCCGAGCATGTGCGACTTGGACAGCTTGATCGGCAGCTCGCCGCCCATGAGCTTCTCGATCTGGGTCTCGATCTCGTCGGAAAGCTTGTAGCCGTCCGGTCCGAACAGCTTGATGCCGTTGTCCTCGTAGGGGTTGTGCGAGGCCGAAATCATGATGCCGATGTCGGCGCGCATCGAGCGGGTCAGCATGGCGACGGCCGGCGTCGGCATCGGGCCGAGCAGCAGCACGTCCATGCCTACCGAGGTGAAGCCGGCGACCATGGCGTATTCGATCATGTAGCCCGAGAGCCGCGTGTCCTTGCCGATGACCGCGCGATGGCGGTGGTCGCCGCGCTGGAACAGGATGCCGGTGGCCTGCGCCGCCTTCATCGCCAGGTCGGGCGTGATGACGCCGTTGGCCTTGCCGCGGATGCCGTCGGTGCCGAAGTGCTTGCGGGAGATGTGGCTGCTCATGGCGCGGTCTATAGCGGGAAAGCGCCAGCATATCACCGGCGGCGGCGTTCCGCTGCGGCATCCCGCGCGATGGTCAACGTGCGGCGCGCCGCAGCCGCAGCATCAGGGCGAAACCGGCGGCGGCGAGGGCAAAGAAGGCCATCCCGCCTGCCGCGACGAAGGCCGCCGCCCGGCTCGGCGCGACGACGATCAAGATGGCGCAGCCGGCGGCGAGTAGCCCGTTGAGGCCGACCGCCAGCCCCAGCGGCCAGGCGGGGAAGCGGACTGGGCTGATCATCGCGTTCCCATGACGTTCGGACTTGGCTCGGACTTCGGGAGACTTCGCGTTGCATACCACTCTGCGCGCCGGCATGGCGGCCTTCGAGAAGCCAACGCGCACGCCTGCAGCGCAACACCGACGACAGCGGCACGCTTTCCGAGCGCGAGATGACTAGTGCGGCCGGCGGAGAGCTCATCAAGCTGCTGCAGTGAAGCCTCGGCTGCT
>CAXTQM010000298.1:0-3656 GCA_964246205.1 uncultured Beijerinckiaceae bacterium
GCGGGCCACGGCTCGCTCCTCACTGAACGGGACCGGCTCGGCGAGCAGCTGCGCTCGGCCTCGGTCTACGAGGACGCATCGATGGCGGCGGTGACGGCGAAGGCCGCGTCGACGCAAGAGCTCGAGGGTGCGAGCATCGCGCTGTCTAAGCTGGCGATCCAGCGAAGGGACCTCCTGAACCGCGCGGCGACAAGCGTGCAGGAGCGATCGGAAGGCTCGCTGAAGGCGCGGGTGAAGAGGGACACCGTGCTGGCCGAGCACGTCGCCGCGCTCTGCGCCCTGCTGGAAGGAAGCCGCGTCCGCGATCCCGAGCTCAATTGCTCCGAGTGGGTCGGCCGGATGTTCAAGGGCGCGGAACCGACATGGGCCGCGACGTGCATGGCAATAATCTCGGTCTATAAGGCCAAGATCATGGCCGGCGGAACGACCGAGCCGGGCGCGGATGCCATCGCCACCATCAGGCGCGAGTTCTTCGCCGGCGGCGAGGCGCGGTCGCTGACCGACGGCCAGGTCGCGCGCATCTACGCTAACCTCACCGACCAGAGCGTCGGCCTGCTGCTGTCGGCGACGGCGAAGGACACCATCGTCCTGACTTACGTCAGCGGCGGCCGCGACCTCGACTTCGCCAAAGCATCGCCGGGCCAACAGGCCTCGGCGCTCCTTCGCCTGCTGCTGCGGCAGACCGCGGGGACACTGATCATCGACCAGCCCGAGGACGACCTCGACAACAGCGTGCTCATGGACATCGTCGAGCTCGTAAGGAGGTCTAAGACGAGCCGGCAGCTCATCTTCACGACTCACAATTCGAACCTCGTGGTCAACGGCGACGCCGACAAGGTCGTGACGATGGTGGCGACCGCCGCCGAGGACGGCGCGCCGAGCGATGCCGCCCGTATCAGCATCGAGAGCGACGGCGCGATCGAAACGCCGGTGGTGCGCCGGACGATCACCACGATCATGGAAGGGGGTGTCAAAGCGTTCGACCTACGAGCACGAAAGTACGGGGTCGACAGTGAACCTTGAGACGAAGCGAAGGCGACCGGGAAGACTCGGCCTAGCATAAATGGAGTGCGAGTGGGCGAGGTGAACTTCGTCTCTTCCGACGATACTCAGCTAATCGCGCTTCATCCTTCTACCCGTTCCACAACGGCGGTGCCTGATCCTGCTGGATCCGCAATCGACGCCATTCCATCCCCGCAAAGACGGCCTCCACATCTGATGCTCCATCGATCGGCAACGCGGCTTTCGCCTCGGATGCAAAACGATCTGCCAGAGCCGGATCCGAGTTCAGGATTCACACCACCAATCGACGATGGCGCTCCGAGCCTTAGCCAGGACGGCTGCAGAAGGAAGCCGGTCTCGCTTCTCATGCTGGTTGAGGCGGCGCGAAGCCGGCATCAGATTCCAAAGATCGTTGCAGGGCCAAGCGGACCAAGGGAGGGCGTGGTCGATGTCGAGGCCGTTGGGCCGGATCTCGGCGCCGGACCAGACGCAGACGAGGGGAATGCCCGCAGCCGCCATCCGGCAGGCGACCATGCGCGCAAGCGCGGTGTCCCGCGACGGCTCCGACCACACCATGCGCGCCTCGACAGAACCGGGCGCCAGATCCAGGCCCATGCGCACTGCGTAGCCGCGCGTCAGTCGCACCCATTCGGCAACGAGCACGGGTTCGATCCACACGCCGAACCGCTGCATCGTCCGCCAGAGCGGCCCAGGCAAGGAGAGGACGCCCCACGACCACAGCAGATCCGGTGTGAGCGTGATATTCGCCGCCGGTCGCTCCTGGCGATCTGCGTTCGCCTCGAAGAGCTGCGTAGTGGCGTTCGGCATCCTCGTGTATCGCACCGGCATCGCGACGATCGTGCGTCGCGCCTCGGCGAGCGCGGCATGGACGGCGTTCGCCCGGTCCCCGGCGAAGGTCGCGCCGATGCGCAGGTCCTGCCCCGAGATGCCCAGCGCACCAAGCGCCTTGAAGCCGGCCTTGGCGAAACCGAGGCCGTCCGGACCGGCGTTGCCGGGCGCCTGCGGGAGTCCGGCGGCGACGAGAGGAAGGTAGGCGCGGATCCAGTTCAGCGCGACGAGACCGAGCGGCACGGCGACGCGATCGCCCGCGTCGGGAGGCACGATCGCCAGCGACGAGGAGACGTCGGCGATCTTCGCGACGGCACGCAGCAGCCCGAGCTTGTAGGTCGACGACTTGTCGTCGTTGAGGACGACGCCGCGGATCATCGGCAGGCCTACGCTGCCGTCGTCGGGCAGGCGGAGACAGGCGCCCGTCCAGGAAACGTCCGGCCTGCCGCCTACGTCGGGCGAGGCGACCGCACGCACGACGCTCAGGCCGTGGTCGCGGGCGAGCTCCTCGATCTCGCCGAGCGACGTCGGGTGCATCGGCCGCTCCGCCGGAGAAGGTCCATGGCGCAGCGTGATCATCATCAGGGCGCCGGGCCGCATAAGGGTCACGAGCTTGCGGAAGGCGCGCGGACGCTCCTGTGGCGGCAAGTGCATCCAGACGGCACCGAGCAGCACGAGGTCGAAGGCGAGGCCGAGGCGGTGCACGGCGGAGAGATCGGGCAGCCGATCGTCGATCCAGCGCAGCGTCGGATGACGCGAAATCCCTTCACGGCGCATGCCGCGCGCCGGCTCGGCGGCCACGACCTCGAAACCACGGGAGGCGATCCATGCGGCGTCGCGACCGGAGCCGGCACCGACGTCGAGGGCGACGCGGTCGGAGCCGACGGGGAAGAGGTCGCCCATGGGCGACCAGACCGCTTCTGCAGAAACGGCATCGTAGGCGATGGCGAACTCGCCTGCGTGCCGATCGTAGAAGGAGATGATCGCGTCGGAGGAAATCATACTCCTAGTCCCGGAACCGTCCCGCGCGTCGTACTTGCGTCCGCATGGCGAAGATGCGACGCGATTGCAAGATCCCGAGCGTCACTGCAGGTAGCCTGCGGATCGACGCGGATCGTCTTGTTGCAAAGCGACGTAGACCGCGGATGGCGTTTCCCTCAAACAAGCGGGCGGTCTGATCGTCGCACGGACGTCGGTCATCGACGCGCTGCGCGCCGGCCGGGTCATCGTGGCGTCGCCTCACGTCAGCTCCACGAGCGTGGCGCGTCCCTGCCGCGCCAGCCGCTCTGCGGCATCGCGCACCGCGCCGTGATGCGTGAAGAGGAGCACCTGAGTCTTCGCCGAGAATTCGGCGAGCAGGTCCATGGTCGCCGAGCTGCGGTTGTCGTCGAAATGAACGAGGGCGTCGTCGGCGATCAGCGGGATTGGCTCGGCCGCGGCGCTGTAGCCGGCGATGCTGGCGAGGCGGAACGCCAGGTAGAGCTGGTCGCGGGTGCCGTCGCTCATGATCGCGACCGGCTGACGTCCGGAGCCGTCGGCCTTGACGCCGACCACCGTGGGCATGCCCTTGGCGTCGACGTCGGCCTCCATCCGCGAGAACTCGCCGCCGGTCATCGCCGCGAACATCGCGCCAGCCGAGCGTACCAGCGGATCCTGCTGCTCGCTCCTCACCGTCTGGATGGCCTTGGCGACGAGATCGCGCGCGAGCGTCAGCTCGACGTAACGCTCGACCGCCTCTCCCATGGCGGCCGCAGCCGCCTCCCGCTGCGCGACCGCGCGGGCGGATCCTGCGCGGCCTTCGTGGG
>CAXTQM010000299.1:0-1180 GCA_964246205.1 uncultured Beijerinckiaceae bacterium
CTTCACCGGCTTCGAACAGCCAACCGATCGGCATCGAGATCGCAGCACAGATCTGCCCCAACAACCGCAGCGACGGCGACGAGGCGCCGCGCTCGATCTGGCTGAGCTGGGCGATGGAGATGTCGCATTTTTCAGCCACATCCTTCAACGACAGCCCGCGCACTTTCCGTCGAAGCCGGATCTTCGTCCCTGCTTCATGGGAGTCCCCATCTGCGCCGACCACCGTTTTACCGCGGGTGGTGCCGCTCATTTACTGGTCCCTGCCGGGCGGCGCCCAGCAGACACTGCCGATCTTCATCTGGTCGAGCCTGCGCTACGCCAACCAGCTGCCGAAGATCCTGGCGCTCGGCACCCTCGTCCTCATGGGCTCGAGCGCTCTCGTAGTCGCGGCCGAACTCATCCAACGAAGGTACGCGGTCGGCCGAGCGGCCGAGGGCCGCTAGGCGGCGAGGATTGCGTCGTGAATCTGCCTTCGTCAGCCGCGGCGATCCGCGAGGCCCCTCATACGATTATTGCAGGCGCGGAGGCCTCGGCCGGGACCGCGCTGGTTCAAATCGAGGGGCTCGGCAAAACTTACGGCGACGGTTTCCCCGCGGTATCGGGCGTGACCCTGTCGATCGCCAAGGGCGAGTTCGTCACCCTCTTGGGGCCGTCGGGCTGCGGCAAGACCACGACGCTGCGCATGCTCGGCGGATTCGAAAAACCGACGCACGGTCGGATCCTGATCGATGGCGTCAACGTCACGGATGCGGCTCCCAATCGTCGTGCCACCAACATGGTGTTCCAAGACTACGCGCTGTTTCCGCACATGACGGTGGCGGCAAACATTGCTTTCGGGCCAACAGTCTCACGCCGCGATCCCAGCCGCGTCGCATCCGACGTCGACGAGATGCTTGCCATCGTCGGGCTTGCGGACAAGGCGAAGCGCCTGCCCTCGCAGCTCTCAGGCGGCCAACGGCAGCGCGTCGCGCTCGCCCGGACCCTCATCCAGCGCCCCAAGCTGCTGTTGTTAGACGAGCCGCTGGGCGCGCTCGACGCCAATCTGCGCGAGCAAATGCGCTTCGAGCTGAAGGACATCCAGAGCCGGCTCGGCGCCACCTTCGTCATAGTCACCCATGACCAGGAGGAGGCGCTCACCATGTCAGACCGCATCGTCGTGATGAACGGCGGCATGGTCGCC
>CAXTQM010000299.1:1280-3640 GCA_964246205.1 uncultured Beijerinckiaceae bacterium
TTTCCTTAAGCCACCTGAACGAGAAAAACCCGATGCGCTTCGTTCTTGCGGTGATCCTGTGTGTCGGCCTAAACGCCGCAGCTTTCGCCGAGCCACGATCGCTGGCGCTGATCGAGCATGCCGGCGACGTCCACTCCATCGACGCCGCACCTCCGGGCGATAGTGTCGGCGACTACCTGGCCTTTGCTGGGGAGGTGTTCGCGGCGGATAACAAAACCAAGGTCGGGTCGGACAGCGGAGCCTGCATCCGCGTCGTCAAAGGTGCGCGCTACCAATGCACCTGGACCATCTCTCTGGCTGACGGTCAACTGATGATCGCCGGGCCTTTCCTTGACGCCGCCGACTCCCGTTTGGCGATCACGGGCGGCACAGGCACGTATGTCGGGTCGGTCGGCCAAATGTCGCTACACGCGCGCGACGACAAAGGTGCCGAATACGACTTTACGCTGTCGCTTATTAGCTAAAAGCGGGCAGGCTGGCCTAGCATGAACCGCGCCCGACGATGTTGAACCTTTACCGTGAAAACTCGCGCCCCTTTGCAGCCGCCCCACTGGATGCAACGACTTCCGCCGACGTTGTAATCATCGGCGGCGGCTACACGGGCCTGTCGACCGCTCTTCGGCTGGCCGAACGCGGTGTCAAGCCCGCTGTGTTGGAGTCCGGTCCGATCGCCGCCGGGTGTTCCGGCCGGAACGGCGGGCAGGTCAACCCTGGGCTGAAGCTTTCGCCCGACGAGGTCGAGGCGTTCTGCGGCCCCGTGCTCGGCCCTCGCATGGTCGCCTTATCCTATGGAGCTCCCGATGTGGTCTTCGACCTCATCGAGCGGCACAATATCGATTGTGCCCCGCGACGCACAGGAACGATCCGAGCCGCGCTCGACACGCGCGGCGAGGCCGACGTCCGGGCGCTCGCGGCGCAATGCATCCAACGGGGCGGACCGGTGCGCGTCCTTGGCGCTTCCGAAATGCGGGAGGTGACGGGGGCGTCGGTTTATCGGGCCGGCCTTATGGACATGCGCGGGGGGCACGTCAATCCGCTTGCCTACGCGCATGGACTCGCGGCCGCAGCGAAGGCTGCCGGGGCGCGGCTATACGCTGACAGCCGAGCGCTTTCCGTGCTGCGCGAGGGTACGGGATGGCTCGTTCGAACAAAGGCAGGGAGCGTCGTAGCAGCGGAAATCGTGGTGGCTACAAACGGGTACACAGACGACCTATGGCCTGGGCTTCGCCGCGTCATTGCGCCGGTCTATACTTATATGGCTGCAACGGATCCTCTGCCGCCTAAACTTGCGCATTCGATCATGCCTTGCGGATCCGCGCTCTACGAAGCGCATTGGGACGTTGTCTACTATCGGCTCGATGATCGAGGACGCCTTATCATGGGAGGGCGCGGCCCTCAGCGCGACCTGCGCGGAACCCACGACGTAAGCCACCTAAAAGCTTACGCGCTGAAGCTATGGCCAGACCTCGCGGGCATCGCATGGCCGTGGCGATGGCATGGCCAGGTCGCAATAACGCAGGACAAACTCCCCCAACTCATCGCGCCTGAACGGGGGGTGCACTTGATGCTGGGCTACAACGGGCGAGGCATTGCGATGGCAACGGTGGCGGGCGGCCTGATTGCCGAGCGGATCACGTCCGGCGATACGGCTGCGATCCCTTTCCCCGTCAAGGAAAAGCTTCGCTTTATGCGCTTCCAACGCTTTTGGCGGTTAGGCGCTGAAGCGACTATTTTGAAGGGACGACTCGCCGATTCTCTAAATGGCCGGTGATTGTCATCGCATCGGACACGGGCGAAGTCATGAATGGGCAATGCGCACAGGTACCATCAATATAAGTAAGCCGTCTCTCGTTAGCGAGGTTCCCCCGCATCAGCCTCAACAAGGGAGCCGAGCTTAACGCCGACGGAACAAAATGCTTTGGGTTAACCCTTTCGGAGGTGGCCTCCGACGTACGCGAAAGGGCTTTGTTGTGATTGAGATCGACCCAATTCGATCACGGCGATTATGACCATGACGCCAGGTCGTTGATGGAGATTAATCTCGCGCCATTCAGGCGAATCATTGCCATCTTCGCATCGACGCGGCGTCGGCTGAATGCGTCGCTGTCGTCAAAGCCGACGCTTATGGCCTCGGTCTAGCGCTCATGCATAAACACTGCTCGACAGCGGCTGCCGTACCTTTCTTCGTCGCGACGCTTGTTGAGGGCATCGAGCTGCGGCGCATCATCGGCCTGTCGCCGTTCTGAGCGGAGCGACGCCGGGCACGACGCCCTGGGCCGCGATCGATCGCCTCGTCGACCAGATCACGCCAGCCGAAACGCCAACATGTTCGCCGCAGCAGGCTACGATGCTACCTGAAG
>CAXTQM010000300.1:0-3621 GCA_964246205.1 uncultured Beijerinckiaceae bacterium
CGCCCACCCCGACAGCTTCGGCGCCACCGTTGCGGAAGTGCAGCGCGGCGTGCCGCCTGGGCGCCGTGCCGCCACCGCCGCCGCGCTCGACGCACTGATCGCCGACAAGGCTGTGGCGCGCTTCGGCCAGCTCGTGCACCTCGCCGGCTACACGGTGACGCTCACGCTCGACGAGGAGAACCTCTGGCACGAAATCGCGGGCGTGCTGCGCCCCGCAGTGCTCGACCCGCCGCGGCTCTCCGCCGTCGCCGAGCGGCTGCGGCTGACCGAGGAGGAGATCAAGCCGCTGCTCGAGAAGCTGGCGCGGATGGGCGAGCTGCGCCGCGCCTCGAAAGTGTATTTCATCCTGCCCGACGTGGTCGCCGCTCTAGCTGGGCATGCCGAGGCCTGTGCGCGGACGCATCCCGAGGGCATCCTCACCGTCGGCCAGTTCCGCGAGGCCACCGGCATCAGCCGCCACGCCACCATGCCCGTGCTGGAGTTCTTCGACCGGCTCGGCTTCACCCGTCGCCACCAGGACGGCCGCCGCATCCGAGTCGCGCCGGAGACGATCTTCGCGCCGTGACCGGACGAGCGGACACGCGCGGGACCCGCGAGAGCGTGCTGGCGCCGCTGGCGGAGCCGGTGCGCCGCCGGCTCGAGCTCTACGCGGAGCTGCTCGTGCGTTGGCAGGCGACCATCAACCTGGTGTCGCCCAAGACCCTGCCTGAGCTGTGGACCCGCCACATCGCCGATTCGCTGCAGGTCCAAGCGGTCTTGCCGGAGGCGCGGCGCTGGGTCGATCTCGGCTCGGGCGGCGGCTTTCCGGGCCTCGTCACCGCCATCCTGCTGGCCGATGCGCCCGGCGCCACGGTGCACCTCGTGGAGAGCGACAAACGCAAAGCCGCCTTCCTGCGCACCGTCGCGCGCGAGACCGGCGCCCCCGCCACGATCCACGCCGAGCGCATCGAAACCTTCGTGCCGGCTCATGCCGCGCCGGTCGACGCCATCTCAGCCCGCGCGCTGGCCCCGCTGCCGCATCTCGTGGCTTACGCACAGCGTTTTCTCGAGGTCGGCGCCATCGGCGTGTTTCCGCAAGGGGAAAGCGCCGCCGCCGAATTGACCGGCCCGGACCTCGCCCGTAGGTTTCGCGTCGACACCGTGCCGAGCCGTGTGCGCGACGGCTCGCGCCTCCTCCTCGTCCGGGCCGTCACGCCCGGCGGAGACCTTTGACCGTGCCCCTCGCCCGATCGATGAGAGTGCTGGTGCTCGCCAACCAGAAGGGCGGCGTGGGCAAGACCACCACGGCGATCAACCTCGGCACCGCGCTGGCGGCGATCGACGAGCGCGTGCTCATCGTCGACCTCGACCCGCAGGGCAACGCCTCGACCGGGCTCGGCATCGATCGCAAGAGCCGACAGGTCTCGACCTACCACGTCATGACCGGCGAGGCGGCGCTGAGCGAGGCGGTGCAGAGCACCGCCGTGCCGCGCCTCTGCGTGGCGCCCTCGACACTCGACCTGCTCGGCGTTGAGCTGGAGATCGCCGCCGACAAGGACCGCGCCTACAAGCTGCGCGACGCGCTGGCGGAATACGACGCCGCCCAGGCCAAGCTCGGCGCCGAGGGCACGACCTACCTGCTGATCGACTGCCCGCCCTCGCTGAACCTCTTGACCATCAACGCGCTGGCCGCGGCGCATGCCGTGGTGGTGCCGCTGCAATGCGAGTTCTTCGCGCTGGAAGGACTGTCGCAGCTGCTGTCCACGGTCGAGCAGGTCAAGCGCTCGCTCAACGCCGCGCTGGAGATCCACGGCGTGGTGCTGACCATGTTCGACGCGCGCAACAACCTCGCCAACCAGGTCGTCGCCGACGTCCGCGGCTTCCTCGGCGACAAGGTCTACGAGACGGTGATCCCGCGCAACGTGCGCATCTCCGAGGCGCCCTCGCACGGCAAGCCGGCGCTGCTCTACGATTTGAAGTGCCCGGGCTCCCAGGCTTACCTGAAGCTCGCCTCCGAGGTGATTCGGCGCGAAAGGCACCTCCGGGCGGCATGAAGGGTACGATCATGAAGGCCCAGGCCCAATGAAGGCGCAGGCACACGACGAAGTCCGCTCCCGCCTCGGCCGCGGCCTCGCCGCGCTGATCGGCGACAGCGGCACCGAGGCCGAGGCCTTCACCCGCGTGCGCGGCCAGAAGCGGGTGCCCATCGAGTTCCTGCGCCCGAACCCGCGCAATCCGCGGCAGAGCTTCGACGAGGCGGACCTGGAGGAACTGACCGCCTCGATCCGCGAGAAGGGCATCATCCAGCCGATCTTGGTGCGTACCGTCCCGGGCACGGCCGACGCCTACGAGATCGTCGCAGGCGAGCGGCGCTGGCGTGCGGCGCAGCGAGCCGCGCTGCACGACGTGCCCATCGTCACCATCGAGGCCGACGACAAGCAGGCGCTCGAGATCGCCATCATCGAGAACGTCCAGCGCACCAACCTCAACGCCGTCGAGGAGGCCGAGGGCTACGAGCGGCTCGGCAGCGACTACGGCTACACGCCCAACGACCTCGCCAAGGTCATCGGCAAGAGCCGCTCGCACGTCGCCAACACGCTGCGCCTGCTGAAGCTGCCGCCGCGCACCCGCGAGCTGCTCGGCGCCGGCGCGATTTCCGCCGGCCACGCCCGCGCGCTGTGCCAGTCCGAGCAGTCCGACATCATCGCCGAGAGGATCGTCGCCAAGGGCCTGTCGGTGCGCGCCGTCGAGGACCTGGTGCGCCGCGAGCAGGAGGCGCGCGAGCAGGCCGAAGGCTTCGCCCGCGTGGCGCGGCGCGAGAAGGACGCCGACACCAAGGCGCTTGAGCGCCGGCTGACCGACAAGGTCGGGCTCGCCGTCGACATCCGGCACAAGGGCGAAGGCGGCGAGGTCCGCCTCACCTACGCCAGCCTGGAGCAGCTCGATCGCGTGGTTGCGCTGCTCGGCGGGTAGATCTCTCCCGCGACGGCAACGCGTACCTCACCATCGCGCGGTCTTCACGAAATCCACGAAGGCGCGCAGCGGCCCCGGCATGAGGCGGTTGCCGGCGTAGTACAGGCGCGGGCCGGAGAAGCGCGGGCACCATGGCTCGAGCAGGGGCACCAGGCGGCCACCGTCGAGCGCGGGACGCAGGTATTCCTCGAAGGTGCCGATGATGCCGATCCCGGCCTCCGCTGCGGCCATCTCGAGGTCCATCGAGGTTGCGACGAGCACCGCCGGCGTCTCGACGCGCAGCTCCTCGCCATCCTTCTCGAACTCCCAGACCACGGTGCGGCCGTTGGCGAAGCGGTGTCGGATGCAGGCATGGTCGAGCAGGTCGCGCGGGTGCTGCGGCGTGCCGCGCGCGGCGAGATAGGCCGGTGCCGCCGCCAAGGCGTAGCGCTGCGTCGCCGGGCCGAGCGGGATGGCGATCATGTCGAGGTCGAGCCGCTCGTCGTAGCGCACGCCGGCATCGAAGCCGGCGGAGAGCACGTCGATGAAGCTGTCGTTGGTCTCGACTTCGAGCCGGATCGCGGGATGAGCGGCGAGGAAGGCGGCGGCAATCGGCGGCAGCACGCGGCAGGCGACGACCGTCGGCACGTTGAGCCGCAGCGTGCCGCGCGGCGAGTCGCGGTAGCCGTT
>CAXTQM010000301.1:0-3596 GCA_964246205.1 uncultured Beijerinckiaceae bacterium
CTCCAAGACCAGCGCCTCGCCCTGCGGCGTCGCGTGCAGCCGGCGCTGGCGTCGATCGGCTTCGCCGAGCCGGCTGGTGACGTAGCCGCGATCGAGCAGGTCCTTCAGCACGCGGTTGAGGCTCTGCTTGGTGATCTTGAGGATGTCGAGCAGCTCGGCCACGGGCAGGCCGGGGCGGCGCGCCACGAAGTAGAGCACGCGGTGGTGGGCCCGGCCGAAGCCGTCGTCGGCCAGCAGGCGGTCGGCGTCGGCGACGAAGTCGCGATAGGCGAAGAACATCAGCTCGATCAGGGCGTAGTCGGGCGCGCCGCCGGTCGCCTCGCCCCCGGCTTCGCCGCCGTCCTCGCCGTCCTCGATCCGCTCGCGCGTCATCCTGTCCAACCCGGCGTTAGGTCAGCATTATTGACTTAAATCGGGGCGGGCGCTACCCCTCGCCGCCGGTCCGCACCGCAGGAAAGTCCGCGCCCATGTCCGTTCCCCCGTTCGACCAGCGAGACGGCGTGATCTGGATGAACGGCGCGATGGTGCCGTGGGCCGACGCCAGGCTGCACGTGCTGTCGCACGGGCTGCACTACGCCTCCTCCGTGTTCGAGGGCGAGCGCGCCTACGGCGGCGTCATCTTCAAGTCGAGCGAGCACTCGCAGCGGCTGCTGGACTCCGGCCGCATCCTCGACATGGCGATCCCGTACTCGGTCGCCGACCTCGACCGCATCAAGGCCGACGTGGTCGCCGCCAACCGCCAGACCGACTGCTACGTGCGCCCGGTGGCGTGGCGCGGCAGCGAGATGATGGCGGTGGCGGCGCAGAACTCGACCGTCAACCTCGCGATCGCCTGCTGGGCCTGGCCCTCGATGTTCGACATGGCCACCAAGATGAACGGCATCAGGCTGGACGTCGCGGCGTGGCGCCGGCCCGACCCGATGACCGCGCCGTGCCACGCCAAGGCGGCCGGGCTCTACATGATCTGCACGCTGTCCAAGCACGCCGCCGAGCGCCGCGGCTACGCCGACGCCATGATGCTCGACTGGCAGGGCCGCGTCGCCGAATGCACCGGCGCCAACATCTTCTTCACGCAGGGCGGCGCGATCCACACGCCGGTCGCCGACTGCTTCCTGGACGGGATCACCCGGCGCACGGTGATCGAGCTGGCGCGCCGGCGCGGCATCGCCGTGATCGAGCGCCGCATCATGCCCGACGAGCTCGACGCCTTCGAGGAATGCTTCATCTGCGGCACCGGCGCCGAGGTGACGCCGGTGTCCGAGATAGGGCCCCACGCCTTCAAGCCCGGCGCCATCGCGCGGGCGATGGTCGAGGACTACGCCGCCGAGGTGCAACCCAAGCATCGGGCGGCAGCCTGAGCCGGATCAGGCGTAGGTCGCGTTCAGCGAGGCGCGGGAAGCGAAGGACACCGTCTTCTCCAGCGCGGCGCGGTTGAGGATGTCGTAGTGCTTGCCGCGGATGCGGACCATGCCGGCGGCCTTCAGGTCGCTGAGCGCGCGATTGGTGTGAACCGTGCTGATCCCGAGCGCGTCGCCCATCTCGCCCTGCGTCACGCCGATGTCGAAGCTGTCGTCGAGCGCCAGGCCCGAGTGCTGCAGTCGGTCGACGAGATCGAGCAGGAAGTAGGTCACGCGCTCCCGCGCCGTGCGACGGCCCAGCATGACGATCGACTCGATCATCAGCAGGTGCTCGCGCGCCACGGTCGCCGCCAGGATGCGGGCGATGACCTCTTCAGGCGCCGCCTTCAGGCGGTCCAGCGGCAGGCTGATCAGGCGACTGACGCTGCTGGCGACGAGATCCATGTCGAGATCGTCGCTGTAGAGCACCCAGGGATTGCACAGCTCGCCGGGCGCCAGCACCTTGAGGATCTGCCGGCTGCCATTCGGCAGGTTGCGGTAGGAGCAGACGCAGCCACGGGTGAGCACCAGCAGGCTGTTGGCGCGTTTGGGGATGTTGGCGTGCTTCGACATCTCGAGCGGCGAGGCATGGGCCGACGCGAGCAGCGCGCGTGTCTGAGGCGAGGCCACCGACCTGGTCAGCGCGGCGAAGAAGGTCTTGCTCTCGAAACGGGGGGCGAACCTCGCGGCATCGGGTCCGCGCACCGGCTGCCTGTAGGCGTGGAGACCGTTCGGAAGGCCTTGAGGCCTGCCGACGGCTCGCGAGTCGCGCTGGTCGGTCGCGCGAGAAGGCGGCTCCTGCAGCATCGTCTACTCCTGTGAAAGCGGGATCGAAGCAGGACGGACGAGCGATCCGGCACCGGATCGACGTTTGGATCGCCGCCGATCGCCGAAGCGGAGAAGTGCATCGCCGAGGCGAGATACGGCGCCGGTCGAGGTCCGAAGTCCAAGACGCAAAAGGCTTCCTGTCCTCATGCGCACAAAATAAAACATTGATTTGACGGAATCCAATTGTTTATTAAGATTGATAGGTTCGCGCGATGTCTCGTTTGCTGTCGACATCGACAGTCCGCACCTAATGCGACCTTTGCGACAGCGTTCTCGCCTGGGCAGGGCTGGCCGCCTTGTGGTCCGCCACCCAGCGTCGGAGGTCGTCGAAGCCGGAGAGGAAAACGAGGGCCTGCTTGCGGAAAGCGGCGCCGGCCTGGTTCAGCCGGATGTTACGGCCGACCCGGTCGAACAGCCGAAAGCCGAGATCGCTCTCGAGCGTCGCGACGGCTGTGCTGACCGCCGATTGCGCGAGGTGGAGCGCTTCGGCCGCCTTGGTCACGTGCTGGAGATCCGCGACGGCGAGGAAAATACGCAGCTGGTCGAGCGTGACGGCGGAGACGCCGCGGCGCGAGCGTGAAAAGCCGGCAAAGGAAGATTCCAAGGTGTCGGTCACGGAATATCCCTAGACACCTCCTCCCGGGAAGGTGCCGGTCGGCAGGAGGCATCAGCGTTGTAACAAACCACTCAACCTATCATAAGATAATATCAAAAACTCGAAGACACAATGCGTAGTTGTTTTCCTCCGTGCGGCGAGATCGCACGCGGCTCGACAAACAAGCGGCCGAGGGAGACCGAACCTGAGCTCATGCCGGCGAGCTTGGCATCGCTCATTGCCCGGCCCAGCCGATGCGCGTGAAGAAGCCGGCGATCTCGCGGGCGGCGAGATCGGGGTTTTCACGATGCGGGAAATGCCCGACGTCGGGCAGCACCTCGAGGTCGAGATCGGAGAAGACCTCGCCGACGCAGTCGATCCAGTCCACCGGCAACACGGGGTCGTGCCTGCCCCAACGCACGCAGGCCGGCACGTCGATCGACGGCGGCGCCTCGGCCTCGCCCTTCAGCGCAGCGAGCCGATTCGCCTGCGCGCCGCGGTAGTACTGAAAGCCGCCGAGCAGGTTGCCCGGTGCCATGAAGTTATCGACGAAAGCCTCGAGCACGTCGTCGAACGCGTGCTTCTCGTGCGACCAATGCCGCAGGAAATGGCCGATATAGGCGCGGCAGGCCTCGCGCGACGAGCCGACCAAATCCGGCGCGAGGTCGAGCAGGTGGAAGGACTGGTACCAGATCTCGACCAGCCGGTCGGGCGGGCCGGCACGCGCCCCGATCTGGGGGTAGAAGAAATCGAACAGGAACAGGCCGGCGAAGCGC
>CAXTQM010000302.1:0-3593 GCA_964246205.1 uncultured Beijerinckiaceae bacterium
GCTTGAACGCGTCCACCGCGCTCGCGAGATCCGTCGTCGGCTTGGCGCCCTCGTGCGCATAGACCTTCTGCGAAGGCGAGAGATCCTTGCGCGAGGGTTCGATCAGGCCGTCGATGTCGAACATCGACACCTTCTTCACCGCCTCGGCGCGGTCGAGACCCTCGTCGATCATCGCTTCGACGATCATGTTGCCGATGCCGATGCCGGCCGAGCCGGCGCCGAGGAAGAAGACGCGCTGATCCTTGAGGCTCGCCTCGACGATCTGCAGCGCGGTGGTGATGGCGGCGATAGTGACCGAAGCCGTGCCTTGGATGTCGTCGTTGTAGACGAGGTAATCGTCGGTGTAGCGCGCCAGCAGCCGGATCGCGTCGGTGCCCTTCCAGTCCTCGAAATGCACGCAGACGCCGGGGAACACCTCGTTGGCCGCCGCCACGAACTCGTCGGCGAGCGCGTCCACCTCGTCCGAGGTGGGCGGCACCTCGCGCAGCCCGAGGTAGAGCGGGTCGGCGCGCAAGGCGGCGTTGGTGGTGCCGATGTCGAACAGCACCGGCAGGCAGCAGTCGGGCGGCACGGCGGCGCAGGCGGTGTAGAGCTGGAGCTTGCCGATCGGGATGCCCATGCCGTTAGCACCGATGTCGCCGAGGCCGAGGATGCGGCCGCCGGTCGAGACGCAGATGAAGCGGACGTCGCTGACAGGCCAGTTGCGCAGCACGGCGGCCATGCGCCCCTTCATGTGGCGGGTGAGGTACATGCCGCGAGCGCGCCGGTAGATGTGGCCAAACGTCAGGCAGGCATCGGCGATGGTGGGGTCATAGACGATCGGCACGAAGCGCGCCGGATCGCTCATCAGCGTCTTGAAGAACAGCGTCTCGTTGCGGTCGCTCAGGCCCACGAGATAGATGTAGCGCTCGAGGTCGCTGGCCTTGGCGTCGAGATGCCCCATCACCCGCTCGACCTGTCGGTCCAAGGTCTCGACGCTGGGCGGCAGCAGGCCCTCGATGCCGTGCTCGCGCCGCTCCTCGTCGGTGAAGGCGGTGCCCTTGTTGAGGATGGGGTTGTCGAGCAGGTCCAAATCGCGGTGCGCCTCGGCGGCTGTCGTTCTGGTCATCAGGATTCCCTTCGAGATTGCGTAAGGCAGGAGGAGCACGTTCGGCGATCGCGTGCTTTGCGCACCGTGGGTCAGCGCGCCCAGCTGGCGTCAGACCAGGAACTGGTGTCAGCGGAGCAGATTGGTTTTGGCGAGATCGACGATCTCGTCGCCACGACCATTCATGATCGCGCGTAGCACGTACATGCTGAAGCCTTTCACCTGCTCGGCCTCGATCGTGGGCGGCATGGAAAGCTCGTTGCGCGCTGTCACGACGTCGAGCAGTGCCGGCCCGTCGTGCGCCAGGATCTCACGCGTCGCCTCCTCTAGGTCGCCGGGATCCTCGACCCGTCGCGCCTTGATGCCGATCGCGTTCGCCATGGCGGCGAAGTCGGGATTGTCGAGCGCGACGCCGGTCTCGAGATAGCCGGTGGCCTTCATCTCCAACTCGACAAAGCCGAGCGTACCATTGTTGAAGATCACGATCTTCACAGGCAGCTTCTCCTGGCGGATCGTCAGGATGTCGCCCATCAGCATGGCGAAGCCGCCGTCCCCCGAAAGCGAAACCACCTGGCGCCCGGGTTGGCTCGCTTGAGCGCCGATGGCCTGTGCCATGGCGTTGGCCATCGAGCCATGCGACCAGGAGCCAATCAGCCGCCGCCTTCCGTTCATGTGGAGGTAGCGCGCCGCCCAGATCGTGGGGGTGCCGACGTCGGCCGTGAAGATCGCGTCCTCGGCCGCCAATTCGCTCACCACCCTGGCGAGATACTGGGGGTGGATCGGCTTGCGGCCGGGTTTGCCGGTGGCAAGCTCGTCGAGCCCCTTGCGCGCGTCGGCGTAGTGCTTGAGCGCCTTGTAGAGGTGCGAACCGTCGGTCTTCGCCGTCAGCTTCGGAAGCAAGGCTTCGATTGTCGGCCCGACTTGGCCAACGACGCCGAGGTCGAGCTTGCAGCGGCGACCGAGGTTCTCCGGCCGGACGTCGACCTGAGCGATCCTAGCCTTCTCGGGATAGAACTGGCGGTAGGGGAAGTCCGTCCCCAGCATCAGCAGCGTATCGCAGGCGTGCATCGCCGCGTAGCCGGAGGAGAAACCGATCAGACCGGTCATGCCGACGTCGTAGGGATTATCGAATTCGACGTGCTCCTTGCCACCGAGCGCGTGGACGATCGGGCTCTTGAGCGTCTCGGCGAGCTTCATCAGTTGGGCATGCGCACCGACGCAGCCGCGCCCGCAAAATAACGTCACCTTCTTTGAACCGTCGAGCAACGCCGCGAGCGCGTCGAGCTCCGCTTCGGCGGGGCGCGTCACCGGTGGTGCGGGCAAAAGGAACGGCGCGATGCCGCGCGGAGGTGCCTCCCGCAACGCGACGTCGCCGGGAATGACGATCACGGCGACGCCCTGCTGGCCGACCGCGGCGCGCATCGCGGTCTCGAGGACGTAGGGCAGTTGTGCCGGTTCGGACACGAGTTCGCAATACACGCTGCATTCGCGAAACAACTCCTCCGGGTGCGTCGCTTGAAAGTAGTTCGATCCAATCTCGGCCGACGGGATATGTGCGGCGATGGCGAGCACCGGCGTGCGCGTGCGTTGGCAGTCGAACAAGCCGTTGATCAGGTGCAGGTTGCCGGGACCGCAGGAACCGGCGCACACGGCGAGACCACCGGTCACCTGGGCCTCGGCGCCGGCGGCGAAGGCGGCGACCTCCTCGTGGCGCACGTGCACCCAGTCGATGACACCACGGCGACGGATCGCCTCGGTGATCCCGTTCAAGCTGTCACCGACCAGGCCGTAGACGCGCTTCACCCCCGCCTGCTGCAGGGTCTCGACGATGAGGCTGGCGACGTTGTCGATCTTCATGGATGACCTCCGACCGGTGCGCGATCGTTCGAGTGTGTCGATCGCCGGCCTAGCGAAGAGCCGCTCGGGCTGAAGATGCTGATCTGTCACGCCGTCGGCCTTGGTCATGTCGTCGTCCCGTCATTGATCAAGGCGATGCCGATGGTGATGTTCGTCCAGAAGCGAGCGGTGCTCGCGTAGGCCCGTTGTGACGACTCAGAGAACTGCTCGACGAGCCCGGCGGAAGGGTCGTCGGTGCCGAATATTATCGCGCCGGTACCACTTGCGACGTGCAGCTTCAGCGTTGCAGTGTTTCGACGGCTGAAGAAAGTCGATCATCGCCTGCTTTTCAAGATGATTTTACCTTGCTCGGCAGAGCGCCGACACGATCGTGAGCATGCAAGCGGCATCGCCGGTAATGGTTCATTCGGTAGCGAGAAATCCATTGAACTTGTTTGCTGGTATGTCAGCTATGCATCTTTACGTGGTGCACCGACCGTCTTGTGTTTGGATCTCGTTTTGATCTTGCATGCTGTGAGCCATGTTTTCATGAACTCATTGGTCGAGCCTGGCCTTCTGCAGCTCGGCCAGGAAGGCGAGGATGACGCGGGCGTAGGCTTCCTCGTTGGCCGAGAGCAGCGGCAGCTCGCGGTCGAGCGCATTGTCGTCG
>CAXTQM010000303.1:0-3583 GCA_964246205.1 uncultured Beijerinckiaceae bacterium
GTTCTGGACCAGTCGTCGGCCAGGCGCGCAAACCCACGCAGGGCGAACGCCTCCACCATCGCCTTCTCGAGCCACTGGCAACGCGCCGTCGGTCGGGCACCCGGCTGCCAGGAGTTGGCGACGACGTGCCCGAGCTCGTGCCCAAACTGGTAGGCGAGGCGCGACCAGTCCCGCTCCCCCACGTCGACGATGATCCAGGCGGTCCTCGCCAGGTCGCCGGGTCCGCGTGCAGCCAGACGGCAGGAGGTCCCAACGTGTGCTCCTCGACCCTGAACCCGTCGGGTTGATCGTCGGAGAGAAGGCGAAAGCCCTCGGGGTAGGCGCGGCGCATGCGGACGAGCACCTGATGCACGCTGCCGGGAAGCATGCCGCCCCAGTGCCCGCAGACCTCGATGGGCGCCGCGCGGAGCGTGTCGGTAGGCGTCGGCGGCATGGCCGTGGCACCGCATGGTGCGAAAGGCGCCAGCAGGCCAAGTGCACCTGCCTGCAAAACCGTTCTTCGATGGAGCATCGCCCTGACCCTTCCGGCGCATCCTCTTCAGGCTCGAAGCAAGCGCCTCCTTGGAAGGTGTGCGCAATGTCGTGAGGGCGCGCCTCCTGTCTGCTTTCTACCAACTGCTCGTACACAGCGGACATACTGGTCTCGGCCATCTGTTCCGCCGACGGACGCTTTCCTCTTGGCCATACCTGCCACGGAGGACAACACCAGGGACGATCCGAATACGATCCCGGCGTACGAGGCGCTCGCGCCTGGAATGCCGGCAAGCTCGTCGGCGCCAAGAAGGCGCTGAAGCCGCAGCAAGTCTGGGCCATTCGTTTCTTGCTCGATCGCGAGCAGGGGTCCGCGACCGAGCCTTGTTCGACCTCGCGATCGACAGCAAGCTCCGCGGCTGTGATGTCGTGAAGATCAAGATCGGCGAGCTCGTCAGCGGCGGCCAGGTTCGATCGCGAGCCATCGTGGTCCAGCGTAAGACTGGCAGGCCGGTGCAGTTCGAGATCCTAGATCCCGCACGCACCCGCATCCTGGCTTGGCTCGATCGGCGCGGCGGCACCATCGACGACTGCGCCTTCCCGAGCCGCATCGATCACGCGACGCACATCAGCACCCGGCAGTATGCGCGTTTGGTTGACGAGTGGGTCGAAGGTATCGGCCTGCGGCCGGAGGATTACGGGACGCACTCGTTGCGGCGTACGGAGGCCTCAATCATCTACAAGCGGACGGGCAATCTGCGCGCCGTCCAGATCCTGCTCGGCCACACCAAGATCGAGAGCACCGTTCGGTATCTCGGCGTCGACATCGACGATGCCCTGGTGCTCGCGGAGGGCACAGAGCTCTGACTAAACGAGGCCTTTCCGACCCGGCCGGGAAGCCTCTTGGTGATCTCGTCGTCACCCCACCGGGCGAGCAGCGCCGTATCCGCTGGCTTGGCCATCGCACCGTGGATTGCCGCCGCCACCCCTGTCCGCATGAGGCTATGCCGGTGCACGTCGCCGCGCACGCCTTTGGCGAGAACCGCCCGGCGCGACCTGCGGGTGTCGCCAGGCCATTCGCTCTGCGTCGACGTCGTCGGCGAGGTGCTGATTCCGGCGATAGCGCTCGTCAACGGCACGACGATCGTCCAGGAGGATGTCGATTGCGTCACCTATTGGCACGTTGAGCTGGAGGGCGGGCACGACATCGTGCTTGCCGAAAACATGCCGGCTGAAAGCTACCTCGAAATGGGCAACCGCGGCTTTTTCGCCGAGAGCGGCGTAGTTGCGCTCAACGCCTCGCCCGACACGCCCGTCGCCACTCACGCCGACTTCTGCCGGCCGTTCCACATGGAAGGTGCGCTGGTCGAGGTGGTGCGCGCCCAGCTCGCCGCACGGGCGAAGACACTCGGCTGGCGAAAGCATGTGCTTACCAAAAGACCTCAGTTGAGAGTTTTTGAAGTTGCCTCGCCTACCGAGATCCTTGCTCAAAAGCACAAGCCGCAGCTGAATAGAAGCCGAGGTCTGCCGCCTACTAGCTCACGTTTAACCAGCGGGTCGCGACGGAAGGCCGGTATTGGCCCATTGAGGACCTCCGCAAGGTCCGCTGTCCGGCAGTTCACTCCACCGCCAACAGGCGACCTTGGCCGGAAACAGATCTGACGCTTAGGGTGGAAAGCTGAAGTTGGCACATAGCCCGAGACCAGACGTTCGGCTACGCGCCCATTTTTGCTGGTCACGACAGCTCCGAGCCGCCCGACAGCGGACCTTCGCCGCGCAGGGCTGCCTCGAAAACGAAGGCTATCGTAAACCGCTAAGAAAGGCTTGTATCGGGCGAAGGCAGTCCGGGGCAAGCTCGATCGCTGCGCCGATCCTTTACGCCCGTCATGCTTCCCGCCAAAAATCGTCTAGCAGAGGTTTGGCTGTACCTTCTGTTCATGTGAGCCTACCGCGACGTCGAGGACCTGTTTGCCGAGCGCGGGCTCGACTTCCCTACCTCATACGCGAGCGGTTCGCTTGTAAGCTGCCAGCATCGATCCGGCGCGGAAGATCGCGGCTCCACCTATCAGGAAGAAGACCGGCGTGAGCCACATAGATAGCTCAGAAGGAAGACGGCCACCTTGCTGAATTCTGCTGACTTCTTGAAATAGGCACACTGAGCAGATCGCTACGGGGATCCAGGCCTCGAGCTCTCTTCTGATGGCAAGCAGCAGCGCTGCCGTCGCGAACCCTCCGAGGATGATCGTGAAAAACAGAAGGTCGGTCGCGCTCAGGACGGCGCCGATCGCCTTGAACCGTAATGGCGACGATCCTATGAAGTACAAAGCATAGGGTATGGCCAGGATCGCGGCGTGGATAGCAAGGAGCGCGCATGTCAGGGCCGCCAACCTTCTCCTGTCGGCAAGGGATCCGGCCAAGAAGATGGCGCCCATCGCCGATGCGGACAGCGCCAGTGACGAGGACAGGCGCAAAGCGAATACCACCGCGGGAGTGATCGGGCGCAAGTCAACCAGCTGCTCCACTCCCTTCACGACGAGCGGGGTTGCCAGTGCGACCATTACCCAAAGCGGGGTGGGGAGGTTCCTTGCCACCCTGGCGAGGCCAACAGCGGCGAGCAGCCACGCTGCGGCCTGGAAGAGCCAGTAGAACGCGATGATCGAGAAGCCTAAGGTAAGCGGGAAGGACAGGACCAATAGGGCACAAAGTACAAGTGCGGTGACAATGTAGGACCAGGGCGGCATCTTGAACCTTGCTGAAGCGCGGCCAATCGAGCAAACAGCTGAAAGGCCGCTGAGCGTTCCTCGACGAAACTGGCCACGAAGATATGAAGAAGCACCTCCGGCACGCATGAAATGGGTGGGTAGGCCAAGATCGCCTCACAGTCGAATGGATAGGTGACCGTCAAAGAGAGGGAGCCAGTGTCGCCCCGGTCCGCTTTCCAGGCGGATGTCCGATGCACGCCGCGAAGGCGCCTCCGGACCAACGTCCGCGTCACTGATGCCACCATGCCCAATGTTCCGATGCGAGCATCGTCCCCAGGCTGTACGTCCGAAACGTACTGGCGCCAAACGACGATACCTCCAAGGTCTAGAAGTGCAAGCAGCTTCACTAC
>CAXTQM010000304.1:0-3571 GCA_964246205.1 uncultured Beijerinckiaceae bacterium
TCATCAACCTGCAGGTGACCACCGGCTTCGACCGCGAGACCGGCAAGCCGACGATCGAGGACGTGCCGCTCGATCTCGTCACCCTGCCCTACATCGTGGTCATCGTCGACGAGATGGCCGACCTGATGATGGTCGCCGGCAAGGACATCGAGGGCGCGATCCAGCGCCTGGCGCAGATGGCGCGCGCCGCGGGCATCCATCTCATCATGGCGACGCAGCGCCCCTCGGTCGACGTCATCACCGGCACGATCAAGGCGAACTTCCCGACCCGCATCTCCTTCCAGGTCACCTCCAAGATCGACAGCCGCACCATCCTCGGCGAGCAGGGTGCGGAGCAGCTGCTCGGCCAGGGCGACATGCTGCACATGCAGGGCGGCGGCCGCATCTATCGCGTCCACGGCCCCTTCGTGTCCGACGGCGAGGTCGAGCGCGTCGTGGCACACCTCAAGACCCAGGGCCAGCCGGAATACCTCGAGAGCATCACCGATGATCCCGAGGGCGACGCGCCCGAGGACGGCGACGACGAGGGCGGGGACGCCGCCGTGTTCGACAAGACCGCGATGGGCGCGTCCGGCGGGTCCGAGGACGACGGCTCGCTCTACGAGCAGGCGGTCAAGGTGGTGCTGCGCGACAAGAAGAGCTCGGTCTCCTACGTCCAGCGTCGCCTGCAGGTCGGCTACAACAAGGCCGCCTCGCTGATCGAGCGCATGGAGAAGGAAGGGATCCTCGGCCCCGCCGGCCATACCGGCAAGCGCGAGATCCTCGCCCACAGCCGCGCCCGCGTCATCTCCGGCGTGCCGGACGACGAGGAGTAGCCTCGCCTTCGATCGTGGACGCGGGCCCCTGCCCGCGCCACATGGCGGATCGGAGATCCCATGCCCGCGGCCACGCTCATCCTGCACCATTACGCCGGCTCGCCTTTTGCCGAGCAGGTGCGTCCGACGCTGTGGTGCATCACACCCGTGCCGAGGCCGGCGACCTGCGTCCCTTCGCGCGTGCCGGCTTCGGAGTAGAGGCCGCGTGAGCGGCACCGCTCCGCCCGACGTCGCGCCGTTCCACACGGTCGCGCTAAGCCGGCTGGCGCACGAGATGAAGGCCGCCGGCCGCTCCATCATCCACATGGAATTCGGCCAGCCCTCGACCGGCGCGCCGGCCGCCGCCGTTGCTGAGGCGCAACGAGTGCTGGCCAGCGACGGTATGGGCTACTGGGAGAGCGCGCCGCTGCGTGTCGCCATAGCGCGGCGCTACAACGACCTGCACGGACTCGCCATCGATCCCGAGCGCATCCTCGTCACGGCAGGCGCCTCGCCGGCGCTGCTGCTGGCGCTGTCGACGCTGTTCCGCCCGAGCGACCGCGTAGCGCTGGCGCGGCCGGGCTACATCGCCTACCGCAACGTGCTGCGCGCGCTGCATATGGTGCCCATCGAGATCGCCTGCGGGCCGGCCACGCGCTTCCAAATCGACGCCGAACAGCTTGCCGCGCTCGACCCCGCGCCGGCCGGGATCATCGTGGCGAGCCCGGCCAACCCGACCGGCACGATCATCCCTGCCGACGAGCTCCGCGCCATCGCCGATCTCTGCCGCGAGCGCAGCATCCGCATCGTCTCCGACGAGATCTACCACGGGCTGAGCTACGGCGAACCGGTGCACTCGATGCTGGAGTTCGAGCCGACGACGACCGTGATCAACAGCTTCTCGAAGTATTTCAGCATGGCCGGCTGGCGGCTCGGCTGGCTCGTGGCCGCGGAAGGCGAGTCGGCGCGGGCGCGAGCCTATTGCGCCAACTTCTTCCTTACCGCGCCTTCACTCAGTCAGCACGCCGGCCTTGTCGCGATGGGCTGCGCCGCCGAACTCGACGGCCATGTCGACACCTACCGCGCCAATCGCACGCTGATGCTCGACGCGCTGCCTGGCCTCGGTCTCGACCGCGTCGCTCCGCCCGACGGCGCTTTCTACCTCTACGCCGACATCGGCCACCTGACGCGGGACAGCTTCGGTTTCTGCCGGCAGCTGCTCGCCGACACCGGCGTCGTCATCGCGCCCGGCATCGACTTCGATCCCGTCGACGGGCGCCGCTTCGTCCGCTTCAGCTTCGCCGTCTCGACGGCCGAGGTGAAGGACGCCATCGCCCGCATGGTGCCGTGGTTCGCAGCTCGAAGCGTTGGCACTTAAGGTCGACCTGCAGGATATCGAGGCCCAGGTTCGGGAAACCACCGCGCAGGGCCTAAGCCGCCGCGCGCCTCGCCCCGAGCCTGTCGCGCACGTCGGCGACGAGAACGAATGACCGCCGCCGCGCCTCCTGGTCGTAGATCTGCGCCGTGACCAGCAGCTCGTCCGCGCCAGTCTCGGCCAAGAGCGCCGCCAGGCCCTGCTCCACCGTCTTGGGCGAGCCCACCACCGCGTAGCGCAGCGCGTGGTCGATGCCGGCCAGCTCCGGCCGCGAGGCGAAGGCCGCGATTTCGTCGATCGGCGGCTGCAGGAGCCCGGGGGTGCCGCGGCGCAGGCTGACGAAGGCCTGCTGCAGCGAGGTGAACAGGCGTCGCGCCTCGTCGTCGGTGTCCGCCGCGACGACGGTGACGGCGACGATCACGTGCGGCGCTGCGAGCTGCACCGAAGGGCGGAAGCTGGAGCGATACAGCGCCAGGGCGGCGCCGAGCGCGTCGGGGGCGAAATGCGCGGCGAAGGCGAACGGCAGCCCGAGCAGGCCGGCGAGCTCGGCCGAGAAGGTCGAAGAGCCCAGCAGGTACATCGGCACCTCGAGGCCGGCACCGGGCACGGCGCGCAGCGGCTGACCCTCCTCGACCTCGCCGAAGAGGTATTGCAGCTCCTGGACGTCGCGCGGAAATCGATCGGATGTGTCGGGAGCGCGGCGCAGCGCCCGCAAAGTGTAGCCGTCACCGCCGGGCGCGCGGCCGAGCCCGAGATCGATGCGGCCGGGATAGAGCGAGGCCAGGGTGCCGAACTGCTCGGCGATCACCAGCGGCGAATGGTTCGGCAGCATGATGCCGCCCGAGCCGACGCGGATCGTCGAGGTGGCGCCGGCAACGTGGCCGATCACGACCGCGGTCGCCGCCGAGGCGATGCCCGGCATGTTGTGGTGCTCGGCGAGCCAGAAGCGCTTGTAGCCGAGCGCCTCGGCTTGCCGAGCCAAAGCCACGGAATGCGCCAGCGCCTCGCGCGGGGTCTCGCCGGCCAGCACCGGTGACAGGTCGAGTACGGAGAAGGGGATCGCTACCATCTCGAGGACTTAGGACGGCCGATGGGCTTCCGCCAGGGTTTGCACGGCGGGCCGGAAAGCCCGCCTTAGCTCTATCCGAGGCGCCCGGAAGCGTGGGCGAGCATGGTGTAGACCTTGCCCGAGTCGGATCCGAGATAACCGCGCAGCATGCGGTCGTCGGGGTCGTCGTGCTGGATCTGCGAGAGCAGGCGCTCGAACTCCTGGACGTAACGATCCACCGTCGTCCGGAAGTCGCCATCGGCCTTGTAGCGGCGGCCGATCTCCTCGAACGTCTGCGCGCCGCGTCCGGTGTAGATCGAATCGTCGAAGGCGTCGTCGTCGCCGCGCCGGTAC
>CAXTQM010000305.1:0-3570 GCA_964246205.1 uncultured Beijerinckiaceae bacterium
TCCTGGTGCCGGTGCTCTACATCGTCCAGGAGCTGACGCTGCGGATCGGCGCGGTGTCGGGCAAGGGTCACGGCGCGCTGATCGAGGAGAAGTTCGGCAAAGCCTGGGGCTGGGTGGCTATCGCGACGCTGATCGTCGCCTGCGTCGGCGCTCTGCTGACCGAGTTCGGCGGCTTTGTCGGCGTCGGTGTCCTCATGGGCGTGCCGCCGTGGGCGACCATGACCCTGGTGGTCGGAACCCTCGGCACCCTGATCTTCACGGGATCGTACAAGTCCGTCGAGAAGATCGCGCTGGCCGCCGGCGCCTTCGAGATCGCCTTCGTCGCGGTCGCGATCTATGCCCATCCGAGCCTGAGCGAAATCGGCAAGCAGATCGTCGAACAACCGGTCACCAACCCGAAGTACCTGTACCTGATCTCAGCGAACATCGGCGCGGTGATCATGCCCTGGATGGTGTTCTACCAGCAGGCCTCGGTGGTGGAGAAGGGCATCACCGCAACGGACATCCCCGAATCGCGGCTGGAGACCGCGATCGGCGCGGTGGTGACCCAGCTCGTCATGGCCTGCGTCGTCATCGCGACTGCGGCAACCCTTCATCAAAAGGGCGGCAAGCAGGCTCTCGACACGGTCCAGCAGATCGCCAACGCGCTGACCCCGCTGCTCGGGTCGGTGTTCGGCAAGGTCGTCTTCGGCATCGGCATCGTCGGCGCCGCCTTCGTGGCGTCGGTGGTGGTCACCGTCACGGCCGCCCGCGCCGTGGGCGAGATCACGTCGGTCAACACCAAGCTCGACAAGAGCCCGCGCGAGGCGCCGATCTTCTACGGGATCATCGCAGCGGTGCTCGTTGCCGCCGCCCTCTTCGTCATATCGGGCGTCGACATCGTCAAGCTGGCGGTCGGCGTGCAGGTCATGAACGCCCTGTTGCTCACGATCGTGCTCGGCTTCCTTTACCTGCTCGCCCGTCGCATCGAGGAGCCCTACCGTCTTCAGGGCTCCTACGCCGCAATGGTCGGCGTCGTCATGGTGGTGACCGTCGCGCTCGGCCTCTACTCGGGCGTCGCCGGTCTTTTCTAGAGCTGACGCTCCACCATCATCGTCTTGATGCGCGAGATCGCCTTGGCCGGATTGAGCCCTTTGGGGCAGGCCTTGGCGCAGTTCATGATCGTGTGGCAGCGATAGAGCCGGAACGGATCCTCGACGAAGTCGAGACGCTCGCCGGTGGCCTCGTCGCGCGAGTCGATCAACCAACGATAGGCCTGCAGCAGCACGGCCGGGCCGAGATAGCGATCGCCGTTCCACCAGTACGACGGGCACGAGGTCGAGCAGCAAGCGCACAGGATACACTCATAGAGGCCATTGAGCTTCTCGCGATCCTCGGGGCTCTGCTGCCACTCCTTCTCCGGCGCCGGCGTGGTGGTCTTGAGCCAGGGCTGGATGGAGGCGTGCTGTGCGTAGAAGCCAGTGAGGTCGGGTACTAGGTCCTTCACGACAAGCAAGTGCGGCAGCGGATAGATCTTGATGGCGCCCTTCACCTCGTCGATGCCCTTGATGCAGGCGAGCGTATTGGACCCGTCGATGTTCATGGCGCAGGAGCCGCAGATACCCTCGCGACAGGAGCGACGGAAGGTCAGCGTCGGGTCGATCTTCGACTTGATCCAAATGATGGCGTCGAGCACCATCGGCCCGCAATCGTCGGTGTCGACGAAATAAGTGTCGATGCGCGGGTTCTGCCCGTCCTCCGGGTTCCAGCGATAGACGCGAAACTCCTTGAGGGTGCCGCCATGCGGCTTCGGCCAGGTCTTGCCCGTGCCGACCTTGGAGTTCTTGGGGAGTGTGAGCTGGACCATCGTTACTTTTTCCGGCGACGCTTGCAATCGAGAGCGGGCATCGAGTCGTTATCTTCGATCCGTGTCGCAGATGCTCGACAAGTCGGCACCGCGGCTGTCGCCTTGAACCATCAGTACACGCGCGCCTTCGGCTCGATGTACTGCATGTCGTTGCTCATCGTGTAGGAGTGCACCGGCCTGTAGTCGATCGAGACGTCCTTGGCCTGCGGGTCGATCGTCGCAAGCGTATGCTTCATCCAGCTCTTGTCGTCGCGCTCGGAATAGTCCTCGCGGGCGTGGGCGCCGCGCGATTCCGTGCGGTTCTTGGCGCCATCCATCGTCACCACGGCCTGGACGATGAGGTTGTCGAACTCCATGGTCTCGACAAGGTCGGAATTCCAGATCAGCGAGCGGTCGGTGATGCCGATGTCATCGCTGCCGCCCCACACCTCGTGGATCCTGGTCGAACCCTCGTCCAGCGTCTCGCCGGTGCGGTAGACCGCGCAATTCTCCTGCATGACCTTCTGCATGCGCAACCGGATCTCGGCTGTCGACATCGCACCCTTGGCGTGGCGGAACCGGTCGAGCCGCCCCAACGCCATATCCGAGGAGCCCTTGGGAAGTTCACCCTGCTTTGCACCCGGCACCACCACCTGGGCCGCCTTGAGGCCGGCGGCGCGGCCGAACACCACGAGATCGATCAACGAGTTCGAACCGAGCCGATTGGCCCCATGCACCGAGACGCAGGCCGCCTCGCCGATCGCCATCAGGCCTGGCACGATGACGTCTGGGTCGCCGTTGGCCTTGGTCAGCACCTCACCGTGATAGTTCGTGGGGATGCCGCCCATGTTGTAGTGAACCGTCGGCAGCACCGGGATCGGTTCCTTGGTCAGGTCGACGCCAGCGAAGATGCGCGCCGACTCGGAGATGCCCGGCAGGCGATCGTGGAGCACCTTGGGGTCGAGGTGGTCGAGGTGCAGGAAGATATGGTCCTTGCCCTTGCCGACGCCGCGGCCCTCGCGGATCTCCATCGTCATGGCGCGGGAGACCATGTCGCGCGGCGCGAGGTCCTTCACGGACGGCGCATAGCGCTCCATGAAGCGCTCGCCCTCGCCGTTGGTGAGATAACCGCCCTCGCCGCGCGCGCCCTCGGTGATGAGGCAGCCGGCGCCGTAGATTCCGGTGGGGTGGAATTGCACGAACTCCATGTCCTGCAGCGGCAGGCCGGCGCGCAGCACCATGGCGTTGCCGTCGCCGGTGCAGGTATGGGCCGAGGTTGCGGAGAAATAGGCGCGGCCGTAACCGCCCGTTGCCAGCATGACCATCTGCGCGCGGAAGCGATGGATCGTGCCGTCGTCGAGCTTGAGGCAGATCACGCCAACGCAACGGCCCTCGTCCATGATGAGGTCGATGGCAAAATACTCGATGAAGAACTCGGTGTCGTTCTTCAAAGCCTGGCCGTAGAGCGTGTGCAGGATGGCATGGCCGGTGCGGTCGGCCGCGGCGCAAGTGCGCTGTGCCGGCGGACCCTTGCCGAAGTCCGTCGTCATGCCGCCGAACGGGCGCTGGTAGATGCGGCCTTCCTCGGTGCGCGAGAACGGAACGCCCCAGTGCTCGAGTTCGTAGACCGCCTGCGGTGCATTGCGGCAGAGGTACTCGATGGCGTCCTGATCGCCCAGCCAGTCCGACCCCTTCACGGTGTCGTACATGTGCCACTTCCAATTGTCCGAGCCCATGTTGCCGAG
>CAXTQM010000306.1:0-3563 GCA_964246205.1 uncultured Beijerinckiaceae bacterium
CTCCAGCAACCGGTGCACGGCGACGACGTCGTCGAGGGGCGCCGTCGCGTTAAGCGCAATCCGCACCTCGCCGCTCGCGACGACCTTGAAGAGGTCGCGCGCCATCTTTCGAAGATTGTCGGGCTCGGCCGTGTAGGTGGCCAGCGTCGGCCGGGTCAGGAAGAGCGAACCCTTCGCCGCCAGGATCCCGAGATCGAAACCGTCGACCTTGCCGGACGCCGAGCCGAAGCTGGCGAGCAAGCCGAATGGCTGCAGGCAGTCCAGCGAGCCCAGGAAAGTCGACTTGCCGACGCCGTCGTAGACCACGCGGCACAGGCGACCCTTGGTGATCGCCTTCACGCGGGCGGCGAAATCCTCGTCGCGGTACAGGATCACGTGCCTGGCGCCGGCCTTCTTGGCGAGCGCCGCCTTCTCCGCCGTACCAGCCGTGCCGATGACCGTGGCGCCGAGCGCCTTGGCCCACTGGCAGAGGATCAGCCCGACACCGCCTGCGGCGGCATGGACCAGGATCGTCTCGCCCGTCTTCACCTTGTGGGTCTGGCGCAGCAGGTATTGCGCGGTGAGGCCTTTCAGCATCATCGCCGCCGCCGTCTCGTAGGATATGGCCTTGGGCAGCTTCACCAGCCGGCCGGCGGCGATGTTGCACGCCTCGGCATAGGCGCCGAGTCCGCCGGCGAACGCGACGCGATCGCCTTCCTTGAAGTCCCTGACGCCCTTGCCCAGCGCCGCCACCTCGCCGGCGGCCTCGCTGCCGAGCACGAAAGGCATCTGCGGCGGCTTGTAGGCGCCGCTGCGGAAGTAGGTGTCGATGTAGTTGACGCCGGCGGCGTGGATCTTGACGCGCACCTCGTCCTTGCCCGGCGGCGGCAGCTCGATCTCCTCGAGGCGCATCGCCTCCGGGCCGCCAAATTCGTAGACCCTTACCGCCCTGATCATCCTCTCGCCTCCTCTCAGGCCACAGGCTCCTCGGCGAGCAGCGCCGAGAACTCCGCCTCGCAGACGCACTGTCCCTCGACCAGCGCGCGCGCCTTGAACCACCACATGTTGCGGCGCCTGCTGGTACGCTGGACGTGGAACTCGACGCGGTCGCCCGGCACCACCGGCTTGCGGAACTTGGCCTTGTCGATGGTCATGAAATAGACGAGCGGCGCCGGCGCGTCCGCCTTCATGCGCGCCTGGATGCAAAAGGCGCCTGCGGTCTGCGCCATGCCCTCGATCAGCAGCACGCCCGGCATGACCGGACGACCGGGGAAATGACCCTGGAATTGCGGCTCGTTGATGCTCACGTTCTTGATGCCGACGCAGGATTCGTCGCCGCGCGCCTCGACGATCCGATCGACCATTAGAAACGGGTAGCGGTGCGGCAGGCACTTCAGGATTTCCTGGATGTCGAAGGTTCGCGCCGCCGCGCCGCCCACCATCTCGTCCATGTCTAGACCTCGTCCGCAGGAAGGCCGAACCGGCCGGTCCGCGAACCGCTTAGACCGTTTCATCCGGCGTTGAAACGCTTGTGGACGTCACCGTCGAAGTAGCACGCGAGCGCCGCGCTCGATCATTTCGTCTGCCCGGATTGTGGCGAGCGCATCGACGCGGGCGCCTTCTCCGACGACTGTATCGGTAAGGCCGCCCCGCGCGATCGTCGCGTTGGGGCCGATTTCGACGTCGTTTTGCACGATGACGCGGCCGAGACCAGGATCACGGCGCCCGGCCGGATTGCATTCGAGCTGCCCGATGCGCGCGCCGGCGTGCACGATCACGCGATCCCCCAGCAAGGCGTGGCTCAGGGTAACCGCCGTATCGATGGCACAGCCTCTCCCGATGCGGACGCCGGCACCGACGACGCTCCCGGCCCCGATGAAGGTACCAGCCCCGATCTCGGCATCCGGCCCGACGATGGCGCCGGGATCGACGACCACGCCGGGCTCGAGCCGCGCCGACGCGGAGACACGGGCCGAGGGATCGATTCCCGCGCCCCCGATCAGTGAGCCGGGGCGCAGGCTCGCGGGATGCAGCATGACGGCAAGGCGGCGCAGAGCGTCGCGGGGCTGGTCGGTGACCAGCGCGCAGGTCGCGGACGGCACGAGGTGCAGGGTGCGCGGAGAGACCAGGCAGGCGCCGGCGCGCGTCTCCAGCAGGTCGTCGACGGGCAGGCCTTCGAAATAGGCGCCGACTTCGTCGTGTTCGGCGCGCTCGAGCGGCGCCACGGCGCGTATGGTCCTGGAAGGGTCCGCGCCATCACCGAGTTGAGCGCCGATCTCCGCGGCGGCGGCAGCGAGACTGAGCGCGGGCGCGCGGAAGAATGAAAGCTGGCTCATCGTGCGCCGGCCTTCGCTGCCGCCGTGGCAGCTGTCAAGCAGGGCTCGGCTGCGGATGGAGCTACGAACGAAAAGGGAGAGAGCCGAGGCCCTCTCCCTTGATCGATCGACGCATTGGGCTCGATCAGAACGTCGCGCCACCCGAGAAGCGGAAGAACTGCGTCTGGTCGTACTGGCTCTTGGTGATCGCCTTGGCGAAGTCGAAGCGCAGCGGACCGAGCGGCGAGTTCCAGATCAGCGACACGCCGGCGGCCGTGCGGATCTGCGTGGTGTCGCCGCCGACGGTGATGATGTTGCTCTGCTGGAAGTTCGGCGGACCGAAGGTGACGGGAGCACCACCGTTCGAGAAGTCCGTTTGCCCACGATAGCCGAACAGCGTGCCGGCGTCGAAGAAGGCGGCGCCCTTTAGACCGAGGTCCCGCGGAACGCCGTAGAGCGGGAACTGCGTCTCGATCGAGGCGCCGACGTACTCCGAGCCACCGAGCGGGTTACCCGTCGGGTCGACGCCGGGCGACACGTCGCGCGGACCGATGCCGTTGGGTGCGAAGCCGCGGACCAGGGTCGGACCGAGATTGAAGTTGTCGACGATGCGTAGCTTGTCGCCACCGAGCGCGCGAATGTCGCCGCCCTGCAAGTGCACGATACCGACGATCTGGTCGTAGATCGCATGGTAATAACGAAGGTCGCCGCTGGAGCGCAGGAACTTCTCGGTGCCGCCGGCACCGGCGATGTCCTGGCGCAGCTCGGCGAGGAAGCCACCTGTCGGGCTCTTCACGTTGTCCAGAGAGTTGTAGGACAGCGTGTAGCCGAAGAGCGATGTGACGGTGGTGCCAACGGCCTGCTTTAGGGCAAGCGAGGCCTCGCCATTGCTTAGACAGTTGGAGGTCGCGGTAGCCGCCGTGGTGCCGTAGGCGCCGATCCCAGCCGCGTTGACGGTGTTGGCCGGCGACGGCGTCACGCCGAGGATCGGCGAGCTACAGTCGTTGTAAGGGTTGGACGAACTGTTCGGGATCGAGATCTCCGATCGGTAGACCGAGTAACGCGGCGAGAACGTCAGCTCGTCGGTGACCGGTATGCCCAGGCGCAGCGTGCCGCCGAGCACGAAATTGTCGTAGAACGAGTACTGCGACACGTCGGTCTTCTTGGCGAAGAGATCGAAGCCGGCGGCGAGACGACGACCCAGAAAGTAGGGCTCGGTGAAGTTGAACTCGGCGCCGCGGGTGCGCTGGCCGGCGGTGATGGCGCCGC
>CAXTQM010000307.1:0-3551 GCA_964246205.1 uncultured Beijerinckiaceae bacterium
GGTTTGGAGCCTCATTGCGACCGCACTCGGCAGCGTATAGAGCGGCGGCATCGCACGTACCACCGGAGGAACGCGGCCCGGATGGACCAGCCCGTCACCAAGCGCCCTGCCGGCCGTACCCTGCCTTTCGCAGCTTTCGAATGGATGATCGCGCTGCGCTACATGAGCGCGCGCCGCTCCAAAGGCTCGGTTTCGGTCATCGCGCTGATCTCGGCACTCGGCATCATGGCCGGCGTCACCGCGCTCATCGTCGTGCTGAGCGTCTTCAACGGCTTCCACAAGGACCTGTTCGACAAGCTCGTCGGCCTCAACGGCCACATCTTCGTGCAGGCGGCCGATGCCAACCTCTCGAACTACGATCAGGTCGCCGCCGACATGAGGCGCGTGCCGGGTGTCGCCATGGCGGTGCCGCTGATCGAGGGCCAAGGCTACTTCTCCTCGCAGTTCGGGCAGGCCGGCGGCTTCATCCGCGGCATCGAGGAGCACGACCTCGCGCGGCTTCCCGGCATCGAGGGGCACATCAAGAGCGGCACGCTGGCCGGCTTCGACACCGGCGAGGGCGTGGTGATCGGGCAGCGCCTCGCCGATCAGCTCGGCATCCACGTCGGCGATACCATCACGCTGATGAGCGCCAACGGCGTGGCGACGGCGTTCGGCCACGTGCCGAGGCGCAAGAGCTACCCGGTGCGCGCGATCTTCCAGGTCGGCATGTCGATCTTCGATTCAACCTACGTCTTCATGCCACTGCAGGAAGCGCAGCTCTACTTCGACAAGGAGGGCCAGGTTACCCTGATCGAGCTGTTCCTGCAGCACCCAGAGGCGATCGATCAGGTACGCGCCGCCATCGACCTCGACGCCAAGCAGGCCTTCATCATGACCGACTGGCGCGAGACCAACCGCACCTTCTTCGATGCCATCCAGGTCGAGCGCAACGTCGTCTTCATCGTCGTCGGCATGGTGGTGATCGTCGCCGCTTTGAACATCGTCTCCGGCTTGATCATGCTGGTTAAGGACAAGAGCTCGGCCATCGCCATCCTGCGCACCGTGGGAGCGACGCGCGGCGCGATCATGCGCGTGTTTCTCATCGCCGGTACCTCGATTAGCGTGGTCGGCACGCTGGCCGGCGTCGGCTTCGGCCTGCTCATAGCGCTCAACGCCGACCACATCCGCTCCGGCCTGAACAGCGCCATGCACCTCAACCTGTTCCCGCCCGAGATCTACTACCTCGCCAAGCTGCCGAGCGAGGTGCAGGCGGGCGACGTCGTGGCGATCGCGCTCGGCACGCTCGGCCTGTCGCTGCTGGCGACGCTCTACCCGTCCTGGCGCGCGGCGCGGCTCGATCCGGTCGACGCGCTGCGCTACGAATGAACGCGCCGCTGGCCCAGGCGGTGATCGCGCCGTCGCTCGCGCTGAGGGGCGTCACCCGCACCTTCCAGCAGGCGGGCGAGCCGCTGCACATTCTCACCGGAGTCGATTTCGAGCTGCAGCGCGGGCAGTCGGTGGCGCTGACCGCACCCTCCGGCGCCGGAAAGTCGACGCTGCTGCATATCGCCGGCCTGCTCGAACATCCCGACGGCGGCGAGGTGCTGGTGCGCGGCCGCTCGACGGCCGGCCTCAGGGATGCCGGCCTGACCGCGCTGCGGCGGACCGAGATCGGCTTCGTCTACCAGTTCCACCACCTTCTGCCGGAGTTCACGGCGCTGGAGAACGTCATGCTGCCGCAGATGATCGCCGGCATCGGCCGGGGCCATGCCCGCCGGCGCGGCCTCGAGCTGCTCGACTACCTCGGTCTGTCGCACCGTTCCAAGCACCGGCCGCCCGAACTGTCGGGCGGCGAGAAGCAGCGCGTGGCGATCGCCCGCGCGGTGGCCAACGGCCCCGGGGTGCTGCTGGCGGACGAGCCGACCGGCAACCTTGATCCCAAGACCGCCGACGTGGTGTTTGCGGCGCTCGACACGCTGGTGCGCGCCACCGGGCTCGCGACGCTGGTCGCGACGCACAACCTCGACCTCGCCGCCCGCATGGACCGGCGCGTCACCCTCGCCGAGGGGCGCGTCGTCGAGCGTTGAGGGTCAAGTGCGGGCCTTGGATCAGGTAAAGGTTATGACCTGCCCGAGGTCCTCGAGGCGCTTGGTCAGGAGCGCGATGCTGGCGCGGAGCTTGCGATTTTCGGCCTCGAGCTGCTCGATGGCGGCCTGCGCGTTTGCCGAAAGGGCGCCCGCGCTCTCGTTGAACTCGACCCCCATGGACGAAGCCGCGCGCCACATCATCCGGGCGCGGTAGGTGCGGCCGCGCTGCGGCACCTCGAGATCGAATTCGGTCGGAACCGACATCGAGTGCGCGATCTCGATCTTGGCACCGTGAGCCGAAATATTCTTGATCGTGCAGTCGATCGTCGACGAGCGATTGTTGAACAAGATGCGTGCGCGCAACAGGCTGCGCACCCGTTCCGAGCGGCGGGCCTCGACCATCATCATTGGATGTGTTTCGGTGTCCATAGCTCGACCGTAGCGGGCAAATCTTAAGAAGGGCTCCATAGGTTGGCGCAGGACGGACGGGCGGGGCTTCACCCTTTGGCTGGCATATTGCGCAGGATCGTGGCCCTGGCGCTGCTCGCCTTGACGCTGGCCGGCTGCGACAAGTGCGGCAATCGCGTCCAGTTCGTCGCCCCTTCCGCCCAGCACGTCTGCGGCGACAACGCCCAGGCGCACTGACGCTCCGTCAGCCGCGAGCGCCGGCGCCAAAGTCGCTTTGAAAGCAACTTGTTACGAAGACCTTACGCGACCCGCGGGTTTTCGACCCTCGGGTTTGAGCCGCCGGAAAGCGGCGGGCGCGTACGGTCGAGGCCGCAAGGAGTCGGCCCATGACCGCTTTTCTCTTCATCCCCGCCGTAGTTGGCGGCCGCGACGCCCGGCGCGTCGATCTCGGCAACATCGCCAGCCTGTTTTCCGAAAGCGAGGAGCCGGCGCGCCGTGAGCTGGCGGGTCGCACCGTGCTGAGAGCCGTCGCCACGGCGCTGCTGCTGCTGCTGGCGATCGGCGACACGCTGCTCGTGGCGCGGCCCGCCGCGCTCGGCTGCCCGGCCCCGCGGCCGGTCTCTCGCCTTACGCTCTGACCATCGTGGCGACGAAGAAGCCGTCGGTGCCGCTGCGCAGCGGCGTCAGCCGGATGCCGGTGCCGGTGGGATCGGCATGGCCGGCGAGGTCCGGCAGCCCGGCCGCGTCGGCGCCCTGCGCGGCCGGCATCGACTCGAAACCAGGATGGCTAGCGAGGAAGGCGGCGACTCGCGTCTCGTTCTCCTCCGCGAGGAGCGAGCAGGTCACGTAGACGAGCCGCCCGCCCGGCTTGACGTAGGCCGCGGCTCCGGCGAGCGCGGCGTCCTGCTCCTTGACGCGCTGCTCCAGCGCGCCCGGCCGCACCCGCCACTTGGCGTCGGGATTGCGGCGCCAGGTGCCCGAGCCGGTGCACGGCGCGTCGACCAGAACGAGGTCGCAGCGCGCGGCGAGGTCGGCGAGCGGCGGCACGCCGCGGCGCGGCGCCCGCACCTGGAT
>CAXTQM010000308.1:0-3545 GCA_964246205.1 uncultured Beijerinckiaceae bacterium
GCCGATGCGCTGCGCCATGCGCTCGGCGACCTCCAGGATGTGCGTGGTCATGACCACGGTGCAGCCGGCGGCGACGCGCGCCAGCAGCACGTTCTTGACTTGCCGCGCGGCGCCGGCATCAAGCCCGGTCAGCGGCTCGTCGAGGATGATCAGGCGCGGCTCGTGCACCAGCGCGCCGGCCAGCGCCACCTTCTGGCGCATGCCCTTGGAGAAGCCGCCGCAGCGCTCGTGGGCGTGGGGGCCGAGGCCAAGCAGGGTGATCAGCGCCTCCGCCTCGCGGCGCGCCGTAGCGGCCGGCACCGCCCACAGGCCGGCGACGAACTCGAGGTACTCGAGCGGCGTCAGCTTGTCGTAGAGCATCGGCTCGTCGGGTACCCAGGCGGTGATGCGCTTGGCCTCAACGGGTTGGGCCAGCGCGTCGACGCCGAAGATCGCGATGGCGCCGGTATCGGGGCGCAGCAGGCCGGCGGTCATGCGCAGCGTCGTGGTCTTGCCGGCGCCGTTGGGGCCGAGCAGCGCGTAGAACTCGCCGGCTCGCAGCGTCAGGTCGAGGTCGCGCACCGCCGGCCTGTCGAAGCTCTTGGCCAGTCCCCTGATCGTCAGTGCATCCACGCCGCCGCTCCCCGCGCCCGTTGGCGCGCGCCGACGCTAGGGCAATCTGCTTGCGGTTTGCTGAACGTCGCGGACTCGATCCCTGCCAATCATGATAGAGACGCACCGTCGTCAGACCGGCTCGAAGGCCCATCATCGCGATCGCGGGCGGCACGCCCTATGCTACGCTTGGCCAAAGGCCGGGGACCTCGCTCATGGACACAAGTGCGCTCACGGCCCGGAAATCCATCGAGGAGATCGTCGACGCCGGGGATGGCGAAGGCCACCAGATGTCGAAGACGCTCGGACTCGGGAGCATCACCGCGATGGGTATCGGCGCCATCATCGGCGCCGGCATCTTCGTCCTCACCGGGACGGCCGCCGCGCAATATGCCGGGCCGGGCATCATGCTGTCGTTCATCCTGGGCGGCATCGCCTGCACCTTCGTGGGGCTTTGCTATTCCGAACTCTCCGCGATGATCCCGGTCTGCGGCTCGAGCTACACCTACACCTACGCCACCCTCGGCGAGGTCTTCGCCTGGATGATCGGCTGGGATCTCGTCCTCGAGTACGCGATGGGGGCGGCGACCGTCGCCGTCGGCTGGTCGGGCTATGTCGTGAGCCTGCTGAAGAACATCGGCATCGTCATTCCGCCGCGGTTCGCGGCGGCGCCCGCGACGATGCTCAAGCTGCCGGATGGGTCGTCCGTGTCGGGCATCGTTAATCTGCCCGCGGCCTTCATCGTCGGCTGCCTGACGCTCCTGCTGATCATGGGTACGAAAGAATCAAGCCGCCTCAACAACATCATGGTCGTCGTGAAGCTCGTCGTCGTCGTCGCCTTCATCGGGCTCGGCGCCTTCTTCATAAAGACAGCCAACTGGCACCCTCTGATTCCGCCGAACACCGGCGAATTCGGCCATTTCGGATGGAGCGGCATCCTTCGCGGTGCCGGCGTGGTGTTCTTCGCCTTCATCGGTTTCGATGCGGTCTCGACGGCGGCACAGGAGGCCAACAACCCGCAGAGAGACATGCCGATCGGGATACTCGGGGCGCTGACGATCTGCACCATTCTCTACATTCTGGTGGCGGCCGTGCTCACCGGGCTCGTTCCATATGCGCAGCTTGATGTCGCCGACCCGATCGCGAAGGGCGTCAACGTGATCGGGCTTACCTGGTTTTCGGTCCTCATCAAGCTCGGGGCGCTGACCGGGTTGACGACGGTGATCCTCGTGCTGCTCTACGGGCAAAGCCGTATTTTCTACACGATGTCGCACGACGGTTTGCTGCCCGGCCTGTTTTCGAAAATTCACCCCAAATACCAGACGCCCTATCTCAGCCAGGCGCTCATCGGAACCCTAGTGGCGATCGTCGCGGCGCTGACGCCGATCGGCATTCTCGGTGAAATGGTCAGCATCGGCACGCTGCTGGCCTTCATCCTCGTCTGCGGCGCGGTGATTTACCTTCGCCGCAGCGACGCCGGCGTGTTTCGGCCGTTCCGGGTGCCCGGCGTCCCCTTCGTTCCCCTGCTCGGCGTCGCATTCTGTCTGCTGCTGATGGCCGGACTGCCGCCGATCACCTGGGCCCGCCTGCTGGTTTGGCTGGTGATCGGCTTGGCGATCTACTGGTTCTACGGCCGCAGGCATTCGGCCCTGCGCAAGCGTAACAAGACCCTTGTAAGCGCCTGATCGCTTCGCCGCCGCAAAGTCTTGCTGCATGTTCCGACTGTCCTCGGAGCGGATCGAGCGCTGCGGCCTCGGGTCGACGGACGCAGGCGCCGCATCTTGACGGCCGCCATGCTGCAGACCGGCCGAGTCGTCTAGCAGGAACGGGCGCAGTTTCTGGCCGAGCGGCTCGAGGTGCCCGACGCCTACTTGTGACGGGCGCCGTCACCCGTTGCGGCCCTCAACCTTTCCGCCGAGCCGCCGTTGAGGCGGGCAGCCGCCAGGAGAGCCCGCCATGCCCCATCCCGTTCTCGCCGCCCGCAACGTCGCCGTGATCACCGGCGGCGCCTCCGGCATCGGGCTGGCGGCGGCGCGCAAGTTCCTCGGCCTGGGCATGCGCGTCGCGGTCGCCGACCTGCCGGGCGACCGGCTCGCGGCGGCGGAGGCCGAGCTCGGCAGGGTCGGCGTCGTCATGGCGGTGCCGACCGACGTCGGCCGACCCGATCAGCTCCGCCACTTGGAGGCGGTCGTGCGCGAGAAGATCGGGCCCATCGACGTGCTGATGAACAATGCCGGCATCCAGCCCGGCAGCGAGATCTTCGGGCCGGCGGCAGCCTGGGACGCCATTATCGCGACCAACCTCATGGGTATCGTGCATGGCAGCCAGATCATCGTGCCGGGCATGGTCGCGTCCGGCCGGCCCGGGCTGGTCATCAACACCGGCTCCAAGCAGGGCATCACCACGCCGCCGGGCGACCCCGCCTACAACGTCGCCAAGGCCGGGGTGAAGGCCTTCACCGAGGCGCTGCAGCATCACCTGCGCAACACGGACGGCTGCAGGGTGAGCGCGCATCTCTTCGTGCCGGGCTTTGTCTTCACCGGGCTCACCGCCAGGGGCCGCACCGACAAGCCCGGTGCAGCCTGGACGCCGGAGCAGACCGTCGACTTCCTGCTGGAGAGCCTGGAGAAGGGCGACTTCTACATCCTGTGCCCCGACAACGACGTGCCGCGCGCCACCGACGAGCGCCGCATCCTCTGGGCCGCCGGCGACATCGTCGAGAACCGCCCGCCGCTATCGCGCTGGCACCCCGATTACGCCGCCGCCTTCAAGGCCTTCTCCGCCGTTTGAAGCGCCCGCGCACCCACGCCGCAATCTTGACTTCGCCCCGACGCGCGGCCTACACCCGCCACCGGTCGCGGCGGCACGTCCCCCGTGCGGCGGAGTAGCTCAGCTGGCTAGAGCAGGGGAATCATAATCCCCGTGTCGGGGGTTCGAGTCCCTCCTCCGCTACC
>CAXTQM010000309.1:0-3519 GCA_964246205.1 uncultured Beijerinckiaceae bacterium
TCTCCTTCAGGTTGAAGGCGGCGTTGTCCGACAGGCCCGGCGCGAAATGCAGGTAGGAGGAGGAATAGACCTCGACGAAGCCGAACGGCGTGTCGCGAGCGTAGATGCGCTTCGAGTCCGGAAACTTGCGGGCGTAGGCGACGCCTTTGTAGTCGGAGGTCGCGAGCTTGGTGAGGCCGAGCGTGGGCGGCACGGCGAAATGCCCGATCACCGTGAGCGTCGCGACGGCGGCGAAGGCGATGCCCAAGCGCGGACTGTCCATGCCGGAAAACCAGAGCAGGCTGCCGATCCCCCACAGAATGAGGGGCGCGACGATCAAATCCTGCGGCCAGAACACGTACATGGCGGCGAGGAAGACGAGGCCGCACAGGCCGGATCCGGCGAGGTCGGCGAAATAGACCCTGTTGAAGCCCTCCGCCGCACGTAGGAATACCGTGCCGAGGAAGGTGGCGCCGGCGAGGAACGGCAGCAGGTAAAGCATGAAGTTGGCGAAGAGCCGCCACTTCTGGTTGGTGTCGGAGACGAGGAAGATCGCGTTGAACGGCAGCTGCTGGGCGGCGAGGTTGGCGATGACCGCTAGCGGGCCGAACGCCAGCAACGCGACCGCGGTGACGCCCTGCCAGTGCCGCTCTGTCCAGACCCGGCTCACGCACATGACGGCCGATGTCAGGCCGAAGCCGAGCATGGCGAGCGATACGACGAGCGAGCCGAAATGCGCCCAGGAGCCGATCTGGAATACGCGCATGATCGCGATCTGCAGCGCGATGATCGCGCCTGCGACGAGGCCGATCGCGAGGTAGATCATGGCAGGCCGGCGGGAGGGGAGCGTCATGAGCTGGCGCCTCCTCTCTCGCAACGGATGCACTCGCCACCCGTCACTTGTTGTGGGTGCCTTCGATCTTGCCGTCGTCGGCGAGTTTGGTGAAGGGCACGAAGGGCACGATGCGGCCGTTGTAGATGTCGGAGCGCGCGACCGAGACCTGCCCGTCCTTGTCCTGCGACTTGACGATCTTAAGCACGCGCTGGGCGCCGGGCGGCCCGACCGGGATCACCATCACGCCGCCGACCTTCAGCTGCTTCAGCAGCGGCGGGGGGACGTGGTCGATGCCGCAGGTGACGATGATCTCGTCGAAGGGCGCGGCCTCCTCCCAGCCGAAATAACCGTCGGCGTTCTTGGCCTGAATAGCCTTGTATTCGCTGTAGCCCTTCTTGATCAGATCCTGGCGGATGCCTGTGGTGCGCTCCTCCAGCGGCTTGATGATCTCGATGGTCCAGACCTTGTCGGTCATGTTGGCGAGATAGGCCGACTGGTAGCCCGAGCCGGTGCCGATCTCGAGCACCTTGTCGCCGCGCTTGACGTCGATGACCTGCGTCATGCGGCCGACGATGTGCGGGCCGGAGATCGTCACGCCGTAGCCGATGTCGAGGAAGGCGTGGTCGTAGGCGCGGTCCTGGTTCTGCTTGAGGACGAAGTCCTCGCGCGGCGTCATCAGGAAGGCGCGCTTGTCCTTGTCGTCGGTGACGTCGCGGTTGCCGACGAGGTGGCGGAAGCGGTCGAATCGCTCGCGCAGGAATTTGGGATCTTCGCCGCGCGTCTTGACGCCCCACGCGACGAACTTCTCCTCCGAGTCCATCGGCGGCATCTCGTCCACGCCATAAGGGACGGGAACCTCAGCAAACGCCGGAAAGGAATGTCCGACGAGTGTCGCGGCGGTGCCGAGCGTCGCCAGAAAAGAACGCCGGTCCATGATGTCTCCGGTGAGCCGCAGGCCCGCGCACGACGCGGATTTCACCAAGAGTTTTAGCCCATCCGACGACGAGGCGACAACACGTCAGCAGCAGCCACGACCCTATCGCCGGTCGCGTGGCACCCGCGCTACAGCTGCACGATGTTCGACAGGTCGAAGCTCTGGCCGGCCGGGTTGTCGCCGACGCGGATCGTCTTGGCATCGGTGAAGGTGTAGGGCGGTACCGGCAGGTTGTAGGGGGCCGGCACGCCGCTGTAGACGCGGCCCGCGAGGTCGTATTTCGAGCCGTGGCACGGGCAGAAATAGCCGCCAGGCCAGCTCGCGTCGACGGATCCCTTGTCGGGCTGGAAGGTCGGGATGCAGCCCAGATGCGTGCAGACGCCGACGAGCACCAGATATTCCGGCTTCACCGAGCGGTGCCAGTTGGCGGCGTAGTCCGGCTGCTGCAGCGCCTTGGAATCGGGGTCCGACAACTTGGAAACCAGCGTCGGCTCCTGCAGAACCTTCAATGCTTCGGGCGGTCGGTTGACGATGAAGATCGGATGGCCGCGCCACTTCACCAGGATCTGCTGGCCGGGCTCCACCTGGCTGACGTCGACGTCGATCGGGGCACCGGCCGCGATGGTCGCGGCGTCCGGCTCCATCTGGGTGACGAGCGGGACGATGATGCTGCAGGCTCCGACCGCGGCGACGGCACCGGTGGCGATGTAGAGCATGTCGCGGCGGGACGGGTCCTGCGACGGCGGCGTGTTCAGAACGGAGACGGTGGCCATGCCAAACCCTGGAACTGAGCGTAAAGCGCGCTCCGTACTAGGGATGCACGACCTTGTCGAGAATGCCCGGCGTCGCGTCGGACGTCGATCATGCGTCGCTGAGATTGGCCCAGAGCATCACGGCGAGCCCGATCACGCCGAAGAGCGCGCCGATCGGCAGCGAATTAGCGGGAAGCCACGCGCCCCACTTTTCAGCGTGCGACACACCCAAGGCCAGATAGAGGCCGGCGATCCAAAACGCAGCGCCGATACCATTCAACGCGGTCCATCGCATGACTGACCCGATACGCTCGCCCTAACTGAGCTGAACTAACACGAATCCGGAGGCTCGGTTCAACATTCGTCTATGGAGAATAGCGAATCAATCGCATGTCGGCGCTTCAGCCCGCGCGCCGGTGTCGCCGTTTGACAGGGGTCGGCGCCAGGACCTTGCCGCACTCGGGCGAGAGCTCGGCGCGCTTGCTCGTCAGGCAGGCGAGGATCTGTGGTTCGTCGGGGATGAAGCCGCTGCAGAGCCTGAAAACATCGGGGGTGCAGGCTTCCTGATCGGCGGGAGTGCCGCGGTCCGGCAGCGGGGTCGCGGCGGTGCACAGAAGCGCCATCGCGATGGCGGCGAGCAGCGGAACGCGCGGGGTGGAGCGGGCGGAAAGCTGGGTCATGACGGTCCGGCAGAGCACGAGGATTCGATCCGGCCTGATAGCAAACTCGTGGCGGCAAGATGGTCGGAGAAGCCGGTCCATCGCCGCGATCCGCGGCGCTGTGCCTGGCGGGTTACAGTCAGGCGAAGCGCAGCCAGACTGGATCGCCCGCCGCGATCCGCTGGTGAAAGGCGGCATCAAGCGACACAAAGCCGGCCTCCTGCCGCACGAAAAGAGGGTCGCCGCTCGCCTCCGGATCGAAGCCGGCGCGCACCAGCTCGGCCTTCTTGGGCCGGAACGTGCCCGTGGTCTCGAGGTCGCGGCAGAAGCGCAAGAATACCGGGCGGGCGTAGCGCGGCC
>CAXTQM010000310.1:0-3482 GCA_964246205.1 uncultured Beijerinckiaceae bacterium
CTTGCCCATTACCTGCAGGTGCCGGTCCGGGTAACGGACAGTCGCAGCGCCTGGGCGGTCTACGCGGTGCTGCTGCAGGGGGGCGACGCGCGCGACGCGCTGCAGGCCGAGCTGCGCAGCCGCGGCGTGCCGACCACCATCTACTATCCGCGCCCGCTGCATCTGCAGCCGGCCTACCAGCCGCACCATGACGGCACGCCGCTGCCGGTCTCGGAAGACCTGGCCGAGCGCATCCTGGCACTGCCGATTCACCCCGAGCTCGACCAGGCCGACATCGGCCACGTCATCGACGCCGTCGCGGCGTCCAAGCGGCCGGCGCGGATCCCGTCGGCGGCCGACGGCGAGCTGCCGCCGATGGCCGCCGGGGTGTTCGGCTATCTCGGCTACGACATGGTACGCGAGATGGAGCGCCTCCCGCCGGCCAAGCCGGACCCGATCGGCGTGCCCGACTCGATCTTCCTGCGGCCGACCCTGATGGTCGTGTTCGACACGGTCCGCGACGAGATCTCGGTGGTGACGCCGGTGCGGCCGAAGCCCGACGAGGACCCGCGCGACGCCTACGCGCGCGCCGAGACGCGGATCGGCATGATCGTTGCCGTGCTCGAAGGACCGCTGTCGCACGGCGCGGCCAAAGCCTCGCGGGCGCCGCTCGCCGCGATCGAGCCGACGAGCAACACGCCGCCCGACCGCTTCATGGCGATGGTCGCGCGGGCCAAGGAGTACATCCGTGCCGGCGACATCTTTCAGGTTGTGTTGTCGCAGCGCTTCTCGACGCCTTTCGCCTTGCCCGCCTTCTCGCTCTACCGTGCGCTGCGGCGCGTCAATCCGGCGCCGTTCCTCTGCTTCCTCGACTTCGGCTCACACCAGATCGTGTGCTCCTCGCCGGAGATCCTGGTGCGGGTCCGCGACGGCCGCGTCACCATCCGCCCCATCGCCGGCACGCGCTGGCGCGGCAGGACGCGGGCCGAGGACGAGGCGCTCGCCGCCGACCTGCTCGCGGACGAGAAGGAATGCGCCGAGCACCTGATGCTGCTCGATCTCGGTCGCAACGATGTCGGGCGCGTGGCGGCGACGGGCACGGTCGAGGTGACCGAGCGCTTCGCCATCGAGCGCTACAGCCACGTCATGCACATCGTCTCCAACGTGGAAGGCCGGCTTGACCCCGCCCACGACACCATCGACGCGCTCGCCGCCGGCTTCCCCGCCGGCACGGTGTCGGGCGCGCCAAAGGTGCGGGCGATGCAGATCATCGACGAGCTGGAGACCGACAAGCGCGGCATCTATGCCGGGTGCATCGGCTATTTCGGCGCCGCCGGCGAGATGGACACCTGCATCGTGCTGCGCACCGCGGTCGTGAAGGACGCCACCATGCACGTCCAGGCCGGCGCCGGGATCGTCTACGATTCCGACCCCGCCAGCGAGCTGCAGGAGTGCCGCAACAAGGCGCGGGCGCTGTTCCGCGCGGCGGAGGAGGCCGGGCGCTTTTCGGGGTAGGTCAGGCCGCGACCGGCGCCGCCGCGACTTCCCCGACCGGCCCCTGCTCGCGCGCCAGCGTCTCCTGTCGTCGGCCGAGCCACAAACTGTTCGCCAGCCAGGCGATCGACAGCGGGATGCACACCAGCGCGATCGCGCCCGCGCCGCCGCCGTGGATGAGATCGGTCGACCAGGCGCCGATCTGGTCGCCGAGCCGGTAGATCACCGTGTCGATGAAGGCCTTGGCCTTGTAGCGGTCTTCGCGCGGGACGACGGTGAAGAGGATCTCGCGGGTCGGCCGGGCGATGGCGAAATTGCCGGCGCGGCGCACCACCTGGAAGGCGATGATGGCGGACAGCGTCGGCGCCCACGCCAGCAGGCCGAAGCCGAGGATCGACGCCGCTGGCAGCAGCGCGAGCGTCAGGGTCACGCCCAGGACGCGAAGGATGCGGCCCGACAGGAAGAGCTGGATCGCCAGCGTGGCGATGTTGGTGAGAAGGTCGATCGTCGCGAAGAGATGCGTGCGCGCGGCGTGGTCCGTGTAGGCATGCGCGGCGGCGCCGGTGACCTCGAAGTAGAGATACGTCGAGGTGATCGAGAACAGCAGCAGGAACAGCGCGGTGTTGGCGAGATAGAGCGAGGCGAAGGTCTGGGTGAAGCCGGCGAAGATGCCGCCGCCGACGCGCTCGTCGGCGATCGCGCGCTCCTCCACACGCATCGTCGCGGCGTAGCGCGACAGCCGGCTGGCGCCGAACACCGCCACCTCGAGCAGTACCGCGGCGGCGATGAGCAGCGCCGTCTGCGGCACCTGCTTGGCGAGCTCGACCACGATGAGCGATCCGACGACCGCGCCCAGCGTGGCGCCCGCGGAGATCGAGGCGAACAGCCGCTTGCCCTGATCCCGGTCGAACGTGTCGACGATCATCGCCCAGAACACGGAGACGACGAACAGGTTGAACACCGACAGCCAGATGAAGAAAGCGCGACCGACCCAGACCGTCGTCTCCTTGTCGGCGAACCACAGCAGCGCGGCGAAGGCGAGGATGTTGGCGGCGAAGAAGCGGTAGGTGACGGCGATGAATTTCACCCGCGGCAGTGAGCGCACCAGCCAGCCGAACGGTACGTTGAGCACGATCATCGCGATCAGCGTGCCGGTGAAGAGCCAGGGCAGGTTCTCGACGCCGCCGGCGACGCCCATCTCGTCGCGGATCGGGCGCATGATGTAGTAGCTGACGAGCAGCGCGAAGATGTACAGCCATGCCCAGGCCAGCGCCGGCCCCTCGCCGGGCTCGATCGCCACGGCGCGCCGCAGCAGGCGCGAGGCACGATTGCCGTGGACCGACGGCTCGCCGCGCGTCACTTGGTGAGGCCGAGCTTCTGCTTCCATTGCGCGGCGGTGAAGGAACCGCTGCCGAGCGGCCGACCCGGCCCAATCTCGCCGGCGCGCGCGAGCGGCACCACGATCGGCTCGAATCCGGCCTGCCGCACCAATTCGGAGGCGACCTTGATGGCCTCTGGATCGTCGCCGGCGAGCGGGATGCCGAGCTGCTCGCCCTCCTTGTTCTTCCCGCCCTGGTCCATGTCCGTGTAATGGATCGCGTTGAAACCGCGCACGAGGTGGACGCCCGGGAGCAGCGAAGCCGACGTCTTGCCGACGCCCTCCTTGTTGACCTCGTCGGCCATGGCGCCGTCGCGCTTGGCGATGGCGTTGGAGGCATCGAACACCACCTTGCCCTTCAGCGCGTCGTCGTTGGCCTTCGCCACCTCGGCGAAGTTCTTGTAGGGCACGGCGATCAGCACGACCTGCCCGAACGCCGCCGCTTGCGCCGGCGTGCCAACCGCGGCGCCGTGGCCGGCCTTGGCGGCGAGGTCCTTCAGCTCCTCGGGATGGCGCGAGGCGAACAGCACCTCGTCGCCGGCCTTGGCCCAAACCGTGCCGAGTGTCCCGCCGACGTTGCCGGCACCGATGATGCCGATCTTGTAGTGCTCGGCCGCTTGCGCCAGCGGCG
>CAXTQM010000311.1:0-2493 GCA_964246205.1 uncultured Beijerinckiaceae bacterium
GCAGACCCCGGACGACATCGCGCCGCATCCGAGCCGGGCTGAACGCGCCCGCATCGAGGCGCTCTTGCGCGCCGGCACCCGGCTTGACCCTGCCGCGGTGCCGCGTGCCCTCCCCGCCGAGGCCGGCCTCCCGATGGAGGCGCAGCGGCTGCGTCCTCGTCGCGCCGCGGCGTGACAGGTCCGGCCGCCGTCACCCCAGCCGCTTGTCCCTGATGCGGATCAGCCCTTCCTGCATCACCGAGGCGCAGAGCCGGCCGCTCCGGTCGTAGATCAGCCCGCGCGCCAGGCCGCGGCTGCCCGAGGTGTTGGGGCTGTCCTGCTCGTAGAGCAGCCATTCGTCGGCGCGGAACGGGCGGTGGAACCACAGGGCATGGTCGAGGCTGGCGGCGGAGAACTCCGGCTCGAACAGCGTGCGCCCATGGGCGGCCAGCGCCACGTCGATGAGGCTGAGATCCGACAGGTAGGCCAGCACGGCGCGGTGCACCGCGGGATCGTCGGGCAGCCGTTCCACGGCGCGGATCCAAAGGCTCTGGTGCGGCTCGGGCGGCTTGGAACGATCGAAACGGCGCATCGAGCAGGGCCGGATCTCGATGCCGTTCTCGAACGTCGCCCAGGCCTTGAGGCCGGGCGGGACCTTGTCGCCGAGCCTGTCGAGCAGCTCGGCCTGGCTCGGCAGGCTGTCGGGATCGGGCACGTCAGGCATCGGCATCTGGTGCTCGAGACCGCGCTCCTCGACCTGGAACGAGGCGAACAGGTCGAAGATCACGCGGCCGTCCTGGATGGCGACGCAGCGCCGCGTGGTGAAGGAGCGCCCGTCGCGCACCCGCTCGACCTCGTAGAGGATCGGCATCGACGGGTCGCCCGGCAGCACGAAATAGGCGTGCAGCGAATGCGGCGCGCGGCCCTCCACCGTGCGCGCGGCGGCGACCAGAGCCTGGGCTACCACCAGCCCCCCGAACACGCGGCTGCGCGGCGTCGGCGGCACCTGCCCGCGGAAGATGTTGCGCTCGATGCGCTCGAGGTCGAGCGCGGCGAGAAGGTCGCCGGTGTCGGTCATGGGGTCTCCGTCAGGGCCGCGGGCGACCGCTATAGCCCCTCGGACGCGGGCGGCGAAACCGCGACGCTCGCCGCCGCGGCGCCCGCGCCTATGTCTGGGTGCCGCACGCAAGGACTTTACCCCATGAGCATCGCTTTCCTCGGCCTCGGCAGCATGGGCTCCGCCATCGCCGCCAACCTCGTCGGTGCTGGGCACGATGTCGTCGTGTGGAACCGCAGTCCCTCCAAGACGGAGGCGCTGGTGCAGGCCGGCGCCCATGCGGCGAAGACGCCGGTCGAGGCCGCCTCCGACGCCGCGGTGGTCTTCACCATGCTGTCGGACGACGCCGCCGTCACGAGCGTGCTCAACGGCGACAGCGGCCTGCTCGCCGGCATGGCGAGCGGCACGCTGCACGTCTCGCTCTCGACCATCTCCGTCGCCACCGCCGACCGGCTCGCCGCCGCCCACAAGGATCACGGCCAGCGCTACGTCTCGGCGCCGGTGTTCGGCCGCCCCGAAGCCGCCGCTGCCGCCAAGCTCTTCATCGTCGCGGCCGGCGCCGCCGCCGACATCGACGAGGCCCAGCCGCTGTTCGACCAAATCGGCCAGCGCACCTTTCGGGTCGGCGAGACGCCGTCCCAGGCCAATCTCGTCAAGCTCTGCGGCAACTTCGCCATTCTTGCGGCCATCGAAACGATGGGCGAGGCCATGGCCCTGGCGCAGAAAGGCGGCGTGCCGAAGGCCACGCTGTACGAGGTGCTGACCGGCTCGCTGTTCGGTTCGCCGATCTACCAGAACTACGGCAAGATCCTCGTCGAGGAGCGTTACACGCCGGCGGGCTTCAAGGCGCCGCTCGGGCTCAAGGACATGCGGCTCGCGGGCGAGTCTGCGGAGAAATACCGCGTGCCGATGCCGCTGCTTTCGCTGCTGCGCGACCATTTGGTGCAGACCATCGCCACGGAAGGCGAGGACATCGATTGGTCGGGCATCGGACGCACGATCGGCCGCAACGCCGGGCTTTGAAGGGCGCCACCCCTTCCGGAACATCGGTTCCGCTGGCCTGTTTCGGGCGCGACGGCACTTTCTGGAGTCGCGCATGCCAAACCTCTTCGAGCGGCTGAAACTCGGCGCGTTGACCCTGCCCAATCGCGTGCTGATGGCACCTTTGACGCGAGGTCGCTCGACGAGGGAGGGCGTGCCAACCTCCATCCGGTTGGTGCAGCCGGCCTACAACGACGGCAAGCCGCCGGTGTCGTCCTCAGCGACCAAGGCCGAGGGCCACGTGCCGACCTACGAAGGCGAGAAGCCCTATGCCGAGGCGCGGCCGCTGCGCGTCGACGAGATGCCGCGGCGCTGCGCCGACTATGCCAATGCCGCGAGAAACGCGATCGCCGCCGCACCGCAGGAAGAGCCCATCACCCCGGAGCGGATCCCGGCCTGATGGAACACCTCACCGT
>CAXTQM010000311.1:2503-3475 GCA_964246205.1 uncultured Beijerinckiaceae bacterium
GGCGCACAGCCTCACCGCACACCGGCCGCTCGGCTCGGTGATGCGGGCGCGGCTCAAGGTCTACCAGGCGCTCTCCAACTATCGTCACGAGGCCAACGGCGCGCCGCATGAGGAGCCGGCCAGCTTCGAGCGGATCCCGGCCTGATGGAGCATCTCACCGTCGAGGCCAACGGCGCCTCCTTTCACGTCGCCCGCCTCGGCAGCGGGCCGCCGTTGCTGCTGCTCCACGGCTGGCCGGAGTTCTGGCTGACCTGGGAGCCGGTCATGCAGCGGCTGGCCGACCGCTTCACGCTGATCGCGCCCGACCTGCGCGGCTTCGGCGCCAGCGACAAGCCGGCCGTTCCCTGGGGCAACCAGGAGGCGGCGGACGACATGCTGGCGCTGCTCGACGCTCTCGGAGTCGAGCGGGTCGGCTGCGTCGGCCACGATGTCGGCGGCGGCGTGATGCAGCCGCTCGCCCGCATGGCGCCGGAGCGCTTCGCCGGCCTGTTCCTGTTCGATTTCTTCTACCCCCAGACCGGGGCGCGTGCCGGCACGCCCGCCCGGCTGGTCGAGATCTGGAACCAGTCCTTCCACCTGCTCGCCCGCGCGCCGGAGTTGGTCGGCTCATCGCGCGAGGCCTGCCGCGCCTACATCGGCCACTTCCTGCGGCACTGGTCCGCCAACAAGCACGCCTTCGACGACGTGCTCGAAGCCTTCGTCGACAACTTCCTCGCGCCGGGCAACCTGCTCGGCGGCTTCCAGTACTACCGCGGCGCGCAGGAGAAGCGGCTCGCGGCGCTGAAGGGCGAGGCCGAGGCGCCGCCGGTGATCGACGTGCCGACATGCGTCCGTTGGGGCGCCCACGATCCGGTGCTTCCGGTCGAGTGGATCGACCGCGTCGGCGAAGTGTTCTCCAACCTCGACCTGGAGGTGCTCCCCGACGTCGGGCATTTCCCGCATCGCGAGGATCCCGAGCTGGCGGCGCGCGAG
>CAXTQM010000312.1:0-3433 GCA_964246205.1 uncultured Beijerinckiaceae bacterium
ATTCGGCGTCGGCCAAGAGGGGCGTCAGCCCCGGTTGGCCAGCGCCACGCCGCCGGCGGCTACCGCCATGCCGACAATCTGCACCGGAACCAGCGCCTCGCCGAACAGCGCAAGCGCCATCAGCGCGGTGAACGGCGGCGCGAGGTAGAACAGTGACGTCACCTTGGCGACGGCGCCGCCGCGAATCAGGCGCAGCAGCAGCAGTGCCGCCGCCACCGACAGCACCAGCACTGACCAGGCGAGCCCGATGAAGAGGTCGGCGTCGACGACGAAAGGGTGCCGCTCGGTAGCGAGCGCCAATGGCAGTACCAGGAGGAACCCGCCGATGAACTGCACCGCCGCGCTGGTGCGCAGGTCGGCGTCGATGCCGTAGCGCTTCTGCCACAAGGTGCCCAGCGTGATGCCGAGCGTCGCGACGAGGCAGGCGACCACGGCGCCCGGCGGCACGGCGCCGGTGCCACGCAGGCTCGGCTCAAGCACCAGCAGCGCGCCGGCGAAGCCGACGGCGATGCCAAGCCAGCGGCGCGAACTCACCCGCTCGCCGAGCAACGGGCCGGCAAGCATGCCGGTGAGCAGCGGCTGCAGCCCGGAGATCAGCGCGGCAACGGCAGCGGGCAGGCCGTGCTTGATGGCCCAGAACACGCCGCCGACGTAGACGCCCTGCATCAGCGCTCCGGCGATCAGCCCGTCGCGCCAGCCCCGAACGGTGCGGGGCCAGCGCGCGCCGCCGGCGGCGGAAATGGCTGAGAGCACGCCGGCGCTCAGCGCAAAGCGCAGCGCGACGAAGCTTTCCGGCTCGGCGTAGGGGCGGACAAGCCGCGCAACCACGAATCCGGAGGCCCACAGCAGGACGAAGAGCGGCGGCACCAGCCGCTCGACGGCGGTGCGGCCGGCGTCTGCACGAAGTGAGGTGGCGATTGACATGGACGACCTCGCGAGGCGCTCCGTCTAGCAGAGGTGCCTGCTGCCGGCGTGGCGCAGCACGGATCGCAGGTCTGCGCTTTGCGCAGCATTAAACGAGCTTCTCGCCGGCCAAGGGTCGGGAGTGCGCGCCGTGATCTAACCCTTCGCGTTGCGTGCCATGAAGCTGGCGGCCGAGCCGGCATGGGGGTCGACGAAAGTAATGTCCGTCGGCTTCCGGCGCGGCGCGTCGATGGACATGAAGACCACCGGCTCCTCGTGCAGCTTCGAGATCGAATGCACCGTCTCGCGATCGAAGCAGATCAGCTGGCCCGGCGCGAAATCCTGCTCGTCGGCCTCGTCACCGATCCAGAAGGCGCCGCGGCCGGAAACGACGTAGAGGTACTCGTCGCAGGTCTCGTGGAAATGCGCCGGGACCGGGCGGTAGACGCGGAAGATGCGCGCCGAAGAACTCGGGCGATCGGTAAGGTAGGTGTCGGCGAGCATGGTCTCGGCGTGCTCGGGCAGCTGCTTCGCCAAAGCCAGGATGTCGAAGCGGCGTTGGTTGTCGGGAAGGTCGGACATGGACGTAAAGTAGGCGGACCGGCGCTCCAGCCAAGCGGGCGCAGCGTTCCAGACAGGTGCGCCGCCCTGTTGCTCGCCCCGCCGCACCGCCATATGACGATGCTATGGACGCCCAGACCCGCCACTCTGCCCTGATCATCGTCGGCTCCGGCCCGGCTGGCTACACCTGCGCGGTCTATTCTGCGCGCGCCATGCTGAAGCCGATGCTGATCTCCGGCTTCGAGCCCGGTGGCCAGCTGATGATCACCTCCGACGTCGAGAACTATCCCGGCTTCGCCGACCCCATTCAAGGCCCCTGGCTCATGGAGCAGATGCGCAAGCAGGCCGAGCACGTCGGCACGGAGATGGTGGCTGACCATGTGGTGAAAGCCGACCTGTCCTCGCGGCCGTTCCGGCTCGAGGGCGACAGCGGCACGACTTATACCGCCGACGCGCTGGTGATCTCGACCGGCGCGCGGGCGCGCTGGCTCGGCCTGCCTTCGGAGGAGACCTTCAAGGGCTACGGCGTCTCGGCCTGCGCCACCTGCGACGGCTTCTTCTACCGCGGCAAGGACGTGGTGGTGGTCGGCGGCGGCAACAGTGCGGTGGAGGAGGCGCTCTACCTCACCCAACTCGCGCGGCACGTCACGGTGGTGCACCGACGCGACTCGTTTCGCGCCGAGCGCATCCTGCAGGAGCGGCTGTTTGCCAGGGATAACGTCGAGGTGATCTGGAATCACGCCGTCGAGGAGGTCCTGGGCACGCGCGATCCGCTCGGCGTCACCGGCGTGCGTCTGAAGAGTACCGTCGACGGCGGCACCCGCACGCTGTCGATACACGGTGTCTTCGTCGCCATCGGTCACAGCCCGGCGACCGACCTCTTCCACGATCAGCTCGACCTCAAGGGTGCCGGCTACATCCAGACCGCGCCGAACTCGACGGCCACCAGCGTCGAGGGCGTGTTCGCCGCCGGTGACGTCACCGACGACGTCTGGCGCCAGGCCGTCACCGCCGCCGGCATGGGCTGCATGGCCGCGCTGGAGGTCGACCGCTGGCTGGCCCTGAAGCTCGGGTCGCTGTCGGCAGTGCCGAGCACGGCGACAGCAGACGCCGCCTAGGGTCGCTGCTCGAGCGGCTGATCTACAGCGGGTAGGCCGCGCGACCTACAGCATGCTCGCGAGCACTCGGTCGGGCGGCCGATGGCCGTCCCAGAAGGTGCGCACGTTGACGATGACCTTCTCGCCCATGTCAAGCCGGCCCTCGGTGGTGGCCGAGCCCATGTGCGGCAGCAGGGTCACCTTGCCTTGCTTGGCGAGCTTGATCAGGCGCGGCGACACCGACGGCTCGTGCTCGAACACGTCGAGGCCGGCGCCGGCGAGCTCGCCCACCTCGAGCATGCGGGTCAGCGCGTTCTCGTCGATGACCTCGCCGCGCGAGGTGTTGATGAGGAAGGCCTCGGGCCGCAAATACTTGAGGCGCCGCGCCGAGAGCAGATGGTAGGTCGCCGGCGTGTGCGGGCAGTTCACCGAGACGATGTCCATGCGCGCCAGCATCTGGTCGAGCGAATCCCAGTAGGTCGCGTCGAGCTTCTCCTCGACCAGCGTCGAGAGCCGGCGGCGGTTGTGATAATGGATCTGCAGGCCGAAAGCTCGGGCGCGGCGCGCCACCGCCTGGCCGATGCGGCCCATTCCGACGATGCCGAGCCGCTTGCCGGTGATGCGACGGCCCAGCATCCAGGTCGGCGCCCAGCCCGTCCAGTCGTTGGCGGGGATCGCGCCGGCACCTTCTACGATGCGCCGCGCCACGGCGAGGATCAGCGCCATCGTCATGTCGGCGGTGTCCTCCGTCAGCACGCCGGGCGTGTTCGTGACCACCATGCCGCGCTCGATGGCGGCGCCGATGGCGATGTTGTCGATGCCGTTGCCGAAATTGGCGATGAGCTTCAGGTCGGCGCCGGCGTCGCGCACCA
>CAXTQM010000313.1:0-3428 GCA_964246205.1 uncultured Beijerinckiaceae bacterium
ACTCGATCGTGCAGTCGATGGCGCCGTCCACCTGCAGGACGGAGGGCGGCAGGTCAGCGTCGTCGAAATAGAGTTCGGCGTAGGCGAGGTCGGACAGGATGTAAATCTCGTGCTTCTTGGCGAAGCGCACGAGGTCCTTGTAGAAGTCGAGGCTGGCGACCAGCGCGGTCGGGTTCGAGGGATAGCACACCACGACGGCGATGGGCTTGGGCACGGAGTGCCGGATCGCCCGTTCCATCAGGTTGAAGAAGTTCGGTGTCGGCTCGGCCGAGATGGAGCGCGTGGCGCCGCCGGCCATGAGGAAGCCGAAGGCGTGGATCGGGTACGACGGGTCCGGCACGATGACGACGTCACCGGGCGCGGTGATCGCCTGTGCCACGTTGGCGAAACCCTCCTTGGAGCCCAGCGTCGCCACCACCTGCGTGTCGGGGTTCAGCGTCACGCCGAAGCGGCGCTTGTAATACGCCGCCTGCGCCCTCCGCAGCCCGGGGATGCCCTTGGATGCGGAATAGCGGTCGATCCGCGTCTTGGTCAGCGTCTCGACGAGCTTGTCCTTGACGTGCTTGGGCGCGTCGAGGTCGGGGTTGCCCATGCCGAGGTCGATGATGTCGGCGCCGGCTTTGCGCGCAACCGCCTTGAGGCGGTTGACCTCCTCGAAGACGTAGGGCGGCAGGCGCTGGATACGGTAGAACTGCGGATTCATGCTCGGGCTTGCGGCTGCGGCAACTGAAAGACGACTTGGGGATATCGCACCGGCACACACCGCCCTAGAGAAATCCGCGGCAACCCGGTGACGATCCGACAAGGGGTTTCCCGGCGGCGCTTTCCAGTTTCATCATACTTGATCGGCATGGTCGGTATCATGGATCAAGGCGCGCCCTCCCCCGACGTGACCCCGCTCGACGAGGTCGGACGGCAATGTCGACTCGCCGAGCTGGCGCTCATGGACGAGCCGGCCAGCCCGCAGTTCTCCAAAATTTGCGACCTCGCAGCGACGATGTTCGGCGTGTCCTACGCCTTCGTCAGCCTGGTCGATGCGACGCAGGCGCACGTCCTCGCCCACCATGGCCTCGCCCCGGGGCACATGCCGAGGCGCCAAGCCATGTGCGACATCACCGTCAACGAGGGACGGCCGATCGTCATCCCCGAGCTCACCGCCGATCCGCGCTGGGTCGACTCGCCGCTGGTCGCAGGCGAGGCGGCGATGCGCTTCTACGCCGGCGTGCCGCTCGAGCTCTCGCCCGGCGTCCGGCTCGGAGCCTTCTGCATCGCCGACCGATGCCGCCGCGAGATCAGCGACGACGAGGTCGTTGAGCTGGAAGGCCTGTCCGCTCTGGTGGTGGAGCAGATCGAGCACCACGCGCGGCGCCAGCGCCTGGAGCGCTTGACGGTACAACTCGCAGGCCGCCAGGCGATCCTCGACCAGACCGAGCAACTCGCCAAGGTTGGCGGGTTCGAGCTGGAGCCGGCCACCGGCATCATGGTGTGGAGCGACGGACTGCGCCGCCTGCTGCGCGCCGCGCCCGACGCCAATCCGAGCCTCGGCGCCTTCTTCGCCGGCTTTCACGACGCCGCGCCGCTGGAGGCGGCGCTGGAAGGGATTGACGAGGCCGGAGCCCTCGATTGCGAAGCCGAGCTCGCGCCCACGCCGGAGCGGCGCTTCGTCCACATCCACGCCGAACGTCACGCCGCCGGCCGCCGCCCGGCCAAGATCGTCGGCATCGTGCAGGACATCACCGAGCGCAAGCGCGCGACGGCCGCGCTCGAGTGGACGGCCGCGCGCGATGCACTCACCGGGCTCTTCAACCGCGCCGCCTTCGGCGAGGCGGTCACGCGGGCGGTGCGGCGCGCCGAGGATCTCGGCGAGCGCGTGGCGCTGCTGATGGTCGATGTCGACCGTTTCAAGCTCGTCAACGACACCTTGGGCCACGACGTCGGCGACGAGGTGCTGCTGGCGGTCACCGAGCGCCTCGCGCGCGTGGTCGGGACGCGCGGCACCGTGGGGCGCATCGGCGGCGACGAGTTCGGCGTGCTCGTTGCCGGCCCCACCGTCGACGGCGCGGTCGCCGAGCTGGCAACGCGCCTGCTGCTGGAGCTGCGCCGGCCGCTGCACCATCACACGGGCGTGCTCGCCACCCGCGCCACGCTCGGCATCGCCGTGCGCGGGCCCGGCGATTGCGCCGGCGACCTCTTCAAGGCGGCCGACCTCGCCCTCTACCACGCCAAGGACGCCGGCCGCGACCGCTTCGCCTTCTTCCAGCCGGCCAAGCCCGAGGAGACGGCGCGCAAGCTGGCCCGTCTTGCGGCGGGGCGCGAAGCCCTCGGAGCCGATCGCATCGAGCCGTACGACCAACCCAAGATCTGCCTCAGAAGCGGCCGGATCGGCGGCTTCGAGGCGCTGCTGCGCTGGCATCATCCCGAGCGCGGCCTCTGCCTACCGGGCGAGATCGCCGACGTCTTCGAGGAGCCGCGGCTGGCGACCGACATCGGGCGCACGATGCTGAGCCTTGTCGCCGGCGACATGGTGGCGTGGCGCGAGGCCGGCGTGCCGTTCCGCCACGTCGCGGTCAACGTCGCCGAGGCGGAGTTGACCAGCGGCGATTACGGCGAGCGGCTGCTGTCCTGCCTCGCGGCGCACGGACTGGGAACCGACGAGCTCGAGCTGGAGGTGATCGAATCCGTGTTCCTCGGCCATGCCTCGGGTCAGGCCGCGCGCAGGCTCGCGGAGCTGGCGGGAGCCGGGATCCGCATCGCGCTCGACGATTTCGGCACCGGCTACGCCTCGCTGACCCACCTCAAGAATTATCCCGTGAGCGCCATCAAGATCGACCGCTCCTTCGTCGCCGGCATCGAGAGCGACCGCGATGACGCCATGATCGTCGAGGCGCTGACCTCGCTCGCCAACAGCCTCGACATCGAGGTCGTGGCGGAGGGCATCGAAAACGCGGCGCAGGCGCATCTGCTGCGCAAGCAACGCTGCACAATGGGCCAGGGCTACCTCTTCGCCAAGCCGATGCCGGCCTCGCGCGTGCCGCACTTCGTGCGCACCTGGAGCGAGCGCGTCCTCAGGGTGCCGCTGCAAGCCGCGGGCTGATGGCGGTCACCTATATCGGGTTCGATTCCGCCTGGGCCGACGATCCCCGCCGCCCGGGCGCGATCTGCGCGCTGCGCGCCGACGGCTTCGACGCGCCACGCGCCGCGGGCTTCGATGCCGCACTGGTCTTCGTGCGCGCGCGCCACGCCGCCGGCGACCTGACGCTGCTGGGGATCGACCAGCCGACGATCGTGCCCAACGAGACGGGCGCCCGCCCCGCCGACCGCGTCGCCGCGGCGCTGATCAGCTGGAGCGGCGGCGGCGTGCAGCCGGCGTTCCGCGGTGCCGGCAAGGCGGCGCTGTTCGGCGACGGCGCGCCGATCTGGCGCTTCCT
>CAXTQM010000314.1:0-3414 GCA_964246205.1 uncultured Beijerinckiaceae bacterium
GTGAAGGCGAGGGCGGCGGCACCGACCGCGGCCAGGATCTTGTTCTTCATGGAAAAATTCCCCCGTGACTAGCTGTTGGCCCGACCTGCGGATCCACGCCTCCCCAAGGCGCTCATGGATCGTGCAATGCCGCTTGTTTCGGCCGATTCCGATGAGCCATAGTCTTATGCTCCTGACGGGAACGCTAGTCCTTCCGTGCCGCCTCCCTCCTGTTCACAAATCTGCGTTGCTTTTAGGCAACAAAGTGGCGAGTGCCCTAGAGCGTGCAGCCCGTTCTAATTACGAAGCAACAGGTTGATCTGGTTGCCTATTTGACCATGCCACAAACACGAAAGCCTGCCCTTTCGTGAGATCGGGCAGGCTTCCGCATGATCGAGGATGAACTCAGTAGCGGGCGACGACGGGTGCCGGCGCGGTCGGAGCGACGTAGAGCGGAACGATCACGCGGAAGAAGCCGCGGGTCTCGTAGTCGTTGCTGACGCCGATGCTGCTCTGGCCGAGACCCCAGCCACCGTTGCGGACGTAGACTTCGCGGGTTGCGTAGGCCTGCACCGTGAACTTGCCGAAGTCGTAGCCGATCAGGCCGCCGACCGAGACCGAAGCAGACTGCTTCAGCGGGCCGCCGATGTCCTGGAAATAAGAACCGATCACGCCGAGTTCGAACTTGTTGAACTTCTTGGTCAGCGTGTAGTCGACGAAGATCGAATCGTCGAAGCCGGCTGTCACGTTGCCGAAGACGTCGCGCGCCGTCGCCTTGCCGCCGAGATTGCCGCCGTAGTTGATCGACAGCGAAGCGTTGAAGCCGTCCTTGACGTACGACAGTGCGATGCGTCCGTCGGCGATGGCGCCACGGCCCGCCTGGGTGAAGTTGTCGGCACCGCGCGGACCGCCGATGATGGCGATATTGAAGCCGTTGCCGAAATCGTGCGCCAAGGCGAACAGCAGGCCCTGGCTGTAGAGGTCGACGCGGTTCAAGATCGGGCCGTCGATATGGGTGAACACGGGAATGGCGGCGAGCACTTCGAGGCGAGTGTTATAGAAGCTGAAGGGGGTCGACCACACGGTGATCGGGACGTTCACACCCAGTCGATTGCTCTGGCCGTCGCGCTTCCCGTAGCTTTCGAGATCGACGAAGAAGACGCCCTCCGGCAGCGGAGCGCCGAGCGCAACGCCACAGGTTTCGCAAGGCTCGCCGACGATCTGCGCCTTGGCGATCCCCGCCATGGTGGAGAACGCCAGCGCGGCGGCGGCGACCGTCTTGAGAACTTGTTTCTTCATGTAGAAATCCCCCGTTGTCATCGGATGGTCGCAAACCGATCGAAGAGCTGCCCGAGCCCCCTCAGGCTTGATCTCCGGGCTGCGCCGGTTGGCCCATCCCGATTTGATGCAGCATGTTTTCGCCGCCGCGCCGGGAGAGACAAGACGATTTTGTATCCAATTTATTCGGAGCTGATCGGATACATCTGCAGGCAAATCGCCTGCGCGCTCAGCAACTTGATGCTCTGCAGCAACAACGCCGCCGGATTGCGACGTGCGTTGCACAATTGTGCACAATCTTGCTGTCGTCTTGGGCGAAAACGCGCGGCCTTCTCGCCGCGAAAGAAGGCAAGAAGGGCGGCTCCGCGCGGAGAACGCTGTGGCGCCGCGGTTCGCCGTCGACAAGTCAAAGCGAGATCATGACCCACGTGGCGCGATAGACACAGAAAAGGCGGGCTTATTCCGCGGCGACGCGCGTCTTTTGCTGTTCCGGAGCAGTCGAGGCCGGCCGGCGCTCCAGCAGGTCCCGCAGGAATCGCCCGGTGTGGCTGCGCCCCGCCTTGACGATCGACTCGGGCGTGCCGACAGCCACGATCTCGCCGCCGCCGTCGCCGCCCTCGGGGCCGAGATCGATGACCCAGTCGGCCGTTTTTATGACCTCGAGGTTGTGCTCGATCACCACCACCGAGTTGCCGCCCTCGACGAGCTCCTGCAGCACCTCGAGCAGCTTGGCGACGTCGTGGAAATGCAGGCCGGTGGTCGGCTCGTCGAGGATGTAGAGCGTGCGCCCCGTCGCGCGTTTCGACAGTTCCTTGGCGAGCTTCACGCGCTGCGCCTCGCCGCCCGACAGGGTGTTGGCCTGCTGGCCGACCTTGACGTAGCCGAGCCCGACGCGGGCCAGCGTCAGCATCTTGTCGCGGATCGGCGGCACCGCCTTGAAGAGGTCGGCGGCCTCCTCGACGGTCATGTCGAGCACGTCGGCGATCGACTTGTTGCGGTACTTCACCTCCAGCGTCTCGCGGTCGTAGCGCCGGCCCTTGCAGACGTCGCAGGTCACGAAGACGTCGGGCAGGAAGTGCATCTCGATCTTGATGACGCCGTCGCCCTGGCAGGCCTCGCAGCGGCCGCCCTTGACGTTGAACGAGAAGCGCCCGGGCGGGTAGCCGCGCGCCTTGGCCTCGGGCAGGCCGGCGAACCAGTCGCGGATCGGCGTGAAGGCGCCGGTGTAGGTCGCCGGATTGGAGCGTGGCGTGCGGCCGATCGGCGATTGATCGATGTCGATGACCTTGTCGAGGTGGTCGATGCCCTCGATCGAATCGTGCGGCGCGGGATGTTCGAGCGCTCCGTTGAGGCGGCGCGCCACCGCCTTGTAGAGCGTGTCGATGATCAGCGTGGACTTGCCGCCGCCGGAGACGCCGGTGACGGCGGTGAAGACGCCGAGCGGCACGTCGGCGGTGACGCCCTTGAGGTTGTTGCCGCGCGCGTTAACGATCGTCAGCACCCGCTCCGGGTTGCCCTTGCGGCGCTTGCGCGGCACGGCGACCTGAAGCGCGCCGGTAAGGTACTGCCCCGTCAGCGAGTTCGGGTCGGCCATGACCTGCGCGGCCGTGCCCTGCGAGACGATCTCGCCGCCGTGGATGCCGGCGCCCGGGCCGACGTCGACGACCCAGTCCGCGCTCATGATGGCGTCCTCGTCGTGCTCGACGACGATGACGGAATTGCCGAGGTCGCGCAGCCGCCGCAGCGTCTCCAGCAGGCGCTCGTTGTCGCGCTGGTGCAGCCCGATCGAGGGTTCGTCCAGCACGTAGAGCACGCCGGTGAGGCCCGAGCCGATCTGCGAGGCCAGGCGGATGCGCTGGCTCTCGCCGCCGCTCAGCGTGCCGGAGGCGCGATCGAGGCTGAGGTAGTCGAGCCCGACGTCGACGAGGAAGGAAAGCCGGTCGCGGATCTCCTTGAGGATGCGCTTGGAGATCTCGTTGCGCTTGTCGTCGAGCTTGTCGGGCAGTGCCTCGAACCAGCGGTGCGCGTCGCGCACCGACAGCGCCGTCACCTGCGCGATCGTCTGCATGTCGATCTTCACCGCCAGCGATTCCGGCCGCAGGCGCGTGCCGTGGCAGGCCTCGCAGGGCGTGGCCGACATGAAGCGCCCGATCTCCT
>CAXTQM010000315.1:0-3405 GCA_964246205.1 uncultured Beijerinckiaceae bacterium
AGCGTGACGGCTGCGGCACGCCCCTCAGCAGCGGTCCGAGCAGCCCGGCCTCGCTCATTGCCGCCACCGCCTCAGGTCCGCGGCGCGCGGCGACGAGCTTCAGCAGCTCCTGGCGCACGCGTTCGCGCGAAAGGCGCGCCAGCCCGTCGCGCTCTGCCACCGTCGCGGTAAGCCCGTCGGCGTCGAGGTCTCCGGCGGCATATTCGGCGGAGAAGCGGAAGAAGCGCAGCGTGCGCAGGTAGTCCTCGCGGATGCGCGTCGCCGGATCGCCGATGAAACGCACGCGTTCCGCCGCGAGGTCGTCGAACCCGCCGGTGTAGTCGTAGACCTCTCCCGCGAGGTCGACGCTGAGCGCGTTGATCGTGAAGTCGCGGCGCAGCGCGTCCTGCGCGAAGTCGCGGCCGAAGCGGATTACCGCGTGGCGCCCGTCGGTCTCGACGTCCTCGCGCAAGGTCGTCACCTCGAAGGGCCGGCCTTGAGCCAAGACGGTCACCGTGCCGTGGGCGATCCCGGTCGGGATGGTGCGCAGGCCGGCGGCCGCGGCGCGGGCCATGACGAGGTCGGGCACCGCTGTCGTGGTGACGTCGTGGTCGGTATGCGGCCGGCCCATCAGCGCGTTGCGCACGGCGCCGCCAACGACGCGCGCCTCCTCGCCGTCGTCGTTCAGCAGCGCGAGGACGCGGGCGAGGCCGGGCTCGGCGAGCAGCGCGCGGGCAGGCTCGAGGTTCACTGCATGCGGCCCGGCACGATGCGGCCGTCCTGCAGATGCGCCGGGACGTAGCCGCCCTCATAGCGTGGCGCCGTGACGCCGATGATCACCAGACCGGCAAGCACGCAGCCGAGCCCGGCAAGCGACAGCGGAACCAGCACGCGGCGCGTCCAGCGGTCGACCGCGAGTGGGTTCTCCAGCCGCACCAGCAGCCAGACCGCGTAGAGCAGGAAGGGCACGAGGAAGAAGAAGACCAGATCGGGCAGCGTGCGGAACATGGAGAAGCTCTGTACAGGCGCCTCGACGCGAGGGCCGAGCCGTTCAAGCGGTCTAGCATGATCGCGACACCATCAGGAGCCGCACGGCGCCGCATGGCCTACGCATACAGCCGCTCGTAGAGCACGCGCAGGATGCCGGCGGTGACGCCCCAGATCGTGCGCGAGCCGAACGCGATGGAATAGAAGGAACGCGTGACACCGAGCCATTCGCGTTCCGCTCTGCGGTGGTTGGCCGGATCCATCAGGAAGGCGAGCGGCACCTCGAAGCACTCGACCACCTCGGCCGGGTTCAGGCGCAGCGTGAACGGCGGCTCGACCCGCGCGACAACCGGGATGATGCGGAAGCCGGTGCGGGTGAGATAGCCGCCGAGATGCCCGAGCACGGCGATGCGGTCGCGCTCCAGCCCGATCTCCTCGAAGGCCTCGCGGCAGGCGGCAGCGGCAGGAGTGGCGTCGCCGGGATCGATCTTGCCGCCGGGAAAGGCGACCTGCCCGCCGTGGTCGCGCAGGCCGGCGGTGCGCTGCGTCAGGATCACGGTAACCCCTTCCGGCCGCGGCACCAGGCCGACCAGCACGGCCGCGGCGCGCGCCCCGCGGAGGAACTCGGGCTCGACCGCCCATGCGTTCAGCGAGTGGTCGCCGAAGGGCGGCACCACGGCGACATCGAGCGCGTCCGTCGCGAGGTCGCGCTCCACGCGCGCCACAATACGGGCGAAGATCGCGTCTTTCTGCGACAGCGTCACCGATTCTCCTGAGGAAGCGCGCGGATCGATACTGCCCTCGCCGCGTCACGGATGCCAAATGCCCGCAGGGCGCGTACGCCGGGAACGAGCCGCAAAACCGGCCGTTCGATCATCGCCTCAAGAATGGAGTTCACGGTGCACGGTCTGGGTGGTCTTTGGGAAATCGGTTTCATCATCGGTGCGCTGGTGCTGGCCTCCGCTCTGGTGTGGGGCATGACGTCGTCCAGCCGGCGCAACCGGGCCAATGACACAACCACGGAAGCGGCGACCCGCGCGAACTACGAGAACACGGACACGTACGGCGGCAAGGAAACCGACCTGCGAAAAGAAACGCGTCTCTGACACGGCCTTCGTCGTTCAGAGCGCTCTGCCGAGCGCATCCTCGTCGCAAAACACGAAAATGTCTCCTTTTGGCTGAACTCGCGCCGCCGGCAGCGCGCGGTCCCCTTTCAAAAGACGATCGAGCATTTCTCGTTTGCCTCTTCCCGCCACTAGGAACACGACGGCATTGCTCGAGGCGAGCAGCGGATAGGTCATGGTGATGCGGGGTTCCGGCTTGGAACCGACGACCGAGACGACCCAGCGAGTGCGTTCGTCTAGAGCCTCGGTGCCAGGAAAGAGCGAGGCGGTGTGGCCGTCCTCTCCCAGGCCAAGCAGCGTAACGGCGAAGATCGGGCGGGCCAGATCGAGCGTGTCCTTTCCGTAGAAACCTTGGAGAGTGGTCTCGTATTCGGTGGCGCAACTCGACGGGTCCGCTGCCCCCGTCGGGACGGCATGCACGTTCTCTTCGGGGATCGGCACCTTGAGCAACAGCGCCTCGCGCGCCATGCGGTAGTTGCTGTCGGGATGGTCCTGCGGCACGAAGCGCTCGTCTCCGAAAAAAACATGGACGCGCTGCCAGTCAAACTTGCGCCGATACATCTCGGTCGCCAGCAGAGCGTAGATTGATTTCGGCGTCGATCCGCCGGACAGGTTGAGCGCGAACGGGCCGGTCGTTTCCTCGAAGCGATCCACCAACCAGTCGGCAAAGCGCTCGGAGAGCGTGTCCTTGTCGGGGCTGATTTCAACCTTCGGCTGCGGCATCAACGCGTTCCCTTTGCACGAGGCAGGATGTGCTTCGCGACGGCCTCGGCGAAGCCCTCGCTGTCGCAGTCGGCGACCACGACATCCGCCTTGGCCTGGGTCTCCTCGTCGGCGTTGCCCATCGCGATGGCGAAGCCGCCCTTCACGAACATGGACGTGTCGTTCTCGCTGTCGCCGATCGTGGCGATCTCCTCGACCGGAATGCCGAGCTGTTTCGAGAGCGCCAGCACCACGCCACCCTTGTTGGCCTGCGTGTGCGTCACGTCGAGGTAGTAGGGCTGCGACAGCGCCGCGGTGACCTTGTCGCCGAAGGCTTCGCGCATCTTCAGCACGCAGGCGTGGATCGCGTCGTGGTCGTCGCTGACGCCGACGATCTTCACCGCGTCGCCGTAACGGTCGGAGAAGTCGGCCACGATCACCGGCGCGAACTGCACCGTATGCTGCTCGCGGGCAACATGGGGCGCGTCCGCCTTGTGGATCAGCCAATCGTTGCCGGCGTAGAGCCAGACGTCGAGCCCAGCCTCCTCGATCATCGCCACGACCTCCGCGGCGATGTCGGCCGGCACCTTGCGCTCCTCGATCGGCTTCAGCG
>CAXTQM010000316.1:0-3401 GCA_964246205.1 uncultured Beijerinckiaceae bacterium
AGCGCCTCTGTAGGCCCTTTTGGCCCGCGAGAGAACCAGCGATCTTACACCGGCTTCCTCACGCTCGACCCGCTCTCATCGTATAAGTCTGCGCAGAGCGGTACGACCTGGCTCACAAGCAGCGCAGCGTGCTATTTGGCATGCGGGTGGCGACATGGCCGGTCCGCCGCAAACAGTAATCTTCTCTTTGGCCGCCGAAGACACAAAAGCCGCGGAAGTCGCGGTGGCGGTTCGGACCACAGCCGCCGAGCGCAAAGGCGGGGGTCACTGCGTACATTACCACTGAAATGACGCAACCGCCAAAGAGCGATGCAAACAAAGTTTTCATCCTAACCACCTTTCTATCGGACGACGGTGACGACCCGTCGCAAGCCGGCTGGGACGAAGGCGGAAACCATCGTTACCGCGTCCCACGACAAACGTCCGATAGGACCGTCCCCTACGCCGCTTTTTGCAATCGCGACGACACCTGCTCGCGCAATGTCTGCAAGTCCGCAGCGAACAGCCGAATGCCGTCTGCAAGCTTCTCGGTGGCCATCGCATCCATGTTAAGCAGGAGCCGGAAGGTCTTCTCGTCCATATGGATCTTGCCCGGCGCCCTCTTGCCCGCCTTGTCGGGATCCATCTTGCGCGCCAATTCGCCCTGATCGTCGGCGAGCTTCTTCAGCAGGTCGGGTGAGATGGTGAGGCGGTCGCAACCGGCCAACTCTTCGATCTCGCCGACCGTGCGGAACGACGCGCCCATCACGACGGTCTTGATCCCGTGACCCTTGTAGTAGCTGTAAATCTCGTGAACCGACTTGACGCCGGGATCGTCGGCAGGGGCGAAGTCGTGACCTTCCTTGGCCTTATACCAGTCCATAATGCGTCCGACGAAGGGCGAGATCAGGAACGCGCCGGCATCGGCCGCGGCAATGGCTTGGCACAGCGAGAAGATCAGCGTCATGTTGCAGTCGATCCCATCCTTCTGCAGGATCTCGACGGCGCGGATGCCTTCCCAGGTCGAGGCGACTTTGATGAGAATGCGGCTCTTGTCGATGCCGCGCGAGGCGTAGTCGGCGATGATGGCCCTGGCCTTTTCGACCGTGGCCTCGGTGTCGAAGGAGAGGTCGGCGTCGACCTCGGTAGAGACGCGGCCGGGCACCACCTTGGTCAGCTCGGCGCCGAAGTTGACAGCGATGCGATCGGTGACCTGGCTGGTGTGCGCTTTGCGCGAGCGGCCCCACACTACCGCCTCTTCGATCAGGCGATCGTAATTTGAAAGCTTGGCGGCCTTGAGGATCAGCGAGGGGTTGGTGGTGGAATCCGTGACGCCGAAGGCGGCAAGATTCTCGAAGTCACCGGAATCGGAGACTACGGTGGTCATCGTCTTGAGTTGATCAAGCTTAGAGGGCATGCGGTCGGTCCCTTGTGACGAGGGCGAAGCGACTGGCCAATGCAACGGCTGTCGACAGAAGCGGAACGCAACGTTGCGACGCTCCGTTGCATCGGCGGTCCGGCTGAGCGAGGCGAAATAGTGCCCGAATACCGCTTCCCGCTTGGCGGCAGCGATCTGCAGGGGCGCATCGTCGGCCTCGCCTTCTTCGTCGCGGGCCTGTTTCTACTGGCGCTTGCCGGCCTCCTTGCGGTCCAAACCACAATGTGGCTGGGGGCGCGCGAGAGGATCGAAGGCACCGTGGTCGCGGTGGAGCACGGCAGCCATGCTGTTGTCGAGGGACAGGCCATCGACGGGCGTTGGATGCGACGAGCGTCAGCCCGCCGCCGCTCGTGGGATCTCCGGCGAGTCTCGCGGTGAAACCCGGGAGCCGCTACGGCGCGACCGTCGTCGGGTTCATGAACACCTGGTTCCTGCCTGTGCTGTTCGTCGCCATCGGCTTCCCGTTCACGATCATCGGCCTGCTGATGCTGATGTTGGGCACGCGCGGGCAAATTGTGCGAAACGCGCTGCCGCGCGGAGCCGGAGCGACCCCGCTCCAGGCGATAACACAACCGTGATCAACAACTATTACGGCGACGACGGCACCTATCAGGCGTGATCCTGCCATCGCGCGACGCCGGAGCGATCAATGGCAGCCGCCACATCGCCGATCCGCCGGCCGGCAATGACGAGGTCCGGCGCGATCTCCGCCAGCGGCACCAGCACGAAGGCGCGCTCGAACAGGCTCTTATGCGGGATGACAAGGTCGGGCGCCTCGATGGTGGAGCCGGCATAGAACAGGATGTCGATGTCGATGACGCGCGGTCCCCAGCGCTCGCCTTCGACACGGCCGAGTTCCAGCTCTATGGCCTTGCACTCAGCGAGCAGGTCGCAAGGGGCGAGGTCGGTGGCGCCGAGCGCGCAGCCGTTGGCGAAGTCGGGCTGCGGCAGCCGGCCCCACGGCATGGTGCGATAAAGCGAGGATATCGCGTCGAGGCGCACGTGACCGCGCGCGCGCAGGCGAGTGTAGGCAGCCTCGATGGTCGCGATCGGGTCGCCGAGGTTGCCGCCGAGCCCGAGCCCGATCGCGATCCAATCAGGCATCGGCGATCGCCCGCGTCACGGCCAGCGCGTCGCGGTGTTCGGCGCAATCGTGCACGCGCAACACGCCGGCGCCGTGCGCCACGGCGGCCAGGTTGGCGGCCAGCGTGCCGACGAGCCGATCCTCGATGCGCCGGGCGCCGATCAGCGCAGCGAACAGCGACTTGCGCGAACAGCCGACCAGTACCGGCAGCCCGTAGACTCGGTGCAGCGCCGCCACGCCTTCGCCGAGCGCGCGCAGGTTTTGCGCCTTGCTCTTGCCAAAGCCCACGCCGGGATCGAGCAGGATCCTGTCGCGCGGGACGCCGGCTTCCTCGGCCAAAGTCAGCGATTGGTCGAAGAAGCGGCGCATGGCGTCGATCACGTCGGCCTCGGCGTCGATGCCGGCCTGGTTGTGCATCAGCACGACGCCGGCACCAGCCTCGGCGACGACCTTGGCCATGGCCGGGTCGCCCTGAAACGCCCACTGGTCGTTGACCAGCGCCGCACCAGCAGCCAGCGCCACGCGGGCGACAGCGGCTTTGGTGGTGTCGATCGACACGGCGACGCCCAGCGCAGTCACCGTTGCGAGCAGCGGCCGCAGCCGCTCCAGCTCCTCGGCCTTCGACACGGGCGCGTAGCCGGGGCGCGTCGATTCGGCGCCTATGTCGACGATCGCCGCGCCGCCGGCGACGTGCCGGCGCGCCTCGGCGAGCGCGGCGTCCGCAGCGAGGAAGTGCCCGCCGTCGGAAAACGAATCCGGCGTGGCATTGAGGATGCCCATGAGCTGCGGGCCCTCGGCGAGAGCGGCGAAGAAACGGTCGCGTTTTTCGCCAGCGTCCACCTAGGCCGGTCGCCGCCGGCCGATGGAGACGCCGACGGCGCCCTCGACGACGTCGAGCTT